>JBBRRM010000111.1:0-8359 GCA_038275915.1 Nitrospirales bacterium | reverse complement strand
GGCGACACCCGTCCCCACTGAGGTGTAATCTGAGCAATTTTCATGGTGATAGATTCCTTCCCCCCCTGAACAGGCCTCTGAGACCGACGCTAAGACGAAGCGGCAACCTCAAATACCAGTGATCTATCGTGTAATGTATTGAGATCGCCACGAGTACTGAGACATTACCTAGTCATCCCCCTTAACAGCTGACGTCCTGCTAGGTTCTACTGCAGGAATATTTCAAAAAAATCATGGCATTTATGAATTTAATCAATGACTTGCAATAAAGTACAACAACCAGGGGTTCCCCTAGGGTGAGGCAGGTCATTTTTCATATATAAATAGTTCCCTTCCGAGAATAGAAGATCGGCCGCCAGTTTTTTGGCCTGGAGTTTTCATGCTGGGACCTGACGAGCAGACCGAATCTTTCAACCAGACTCACAAAAGAAAGATGACGATGTGGGGGTCTCCCGTTCCTTCAGCGAAACCGAACGAAGGATATCGGATGCTACCGGCCGTCGGCGAAGAGCGCTTGAAAGGGACTCAAGAAAACCTGGAGCAAAGCGAGGCGCGATTGAGCGGGATCATTTCCTCAGCGATCGATGCCATCATCACGGTCGACGAGGCCCAGCGGGTGACCGGCTTCAACAACGCCGCTGAACAGATGTTCGGGTGGGCGGCAACGGATGCAGTCGGAGTATCGATTGAGCGGTTCATCCCACGGCGGTTTTGGACGATGAACGGGCGCCATATCGGGGGATCCGATCTCCCGGACATCACGAAACTCCCCAGGGGTAGGCTGGGTACTCTTTGTGGTTCTCGTGCCAACGGTGAAGAATTTCCCATCGACGTTTCCATCGCGGAATTCCGGGTCCAGGAAGGCACGCTCAACACAATAATTATTTTGCGGGATGTAACCGAGCGGGTGCGACAGGAAGAGGCGCTGCGAGAACGCGAAGCTCGTTATCGGGATCTGGTTCAGGCCCTTCCCGCTGCCATCTATACCTGCGACGAGCAGGGTTATGTGACGCTGTACAATCAGGCGGCGGTCGATTTGTGGGGACAGGAGCCGGAAGCCGGCAAAGACCTGTGGTGTGGATCCTGGAAGATCTATCGCCCTGACGGCGCTCCGCTGCCATTGGATCAATGTCCAATGGCGATCACCCTGCGCGAAGGTCGTGCAATCCGAGGGCAAGAGATCGTCATCGAACGTCCTGACGGCACAAGACGCCATGTGCTTCCGCACCCCGAGCCCCTGCGGAACACCGCCGGAGAATGTATCGGTGCCTTCAACATGCTGGTGGACGTCACTGAACGTAAGGAAGCGGAACAAGCGCTCCGACGGAGTGAACGGGATCTCTCGGATATCTTCGAAAACGCCAGCACGGGCATGCACTGGGTTGGTCCCGACGGTATCATTTTGCGGGTGAATCAGACCGAACTCGATATGCTCGGCTACAGGCGGGATGAATATGTGGGCCGCCACATTTCAGAGTTTCATGTCGATCAGCCGGTTATTCAAGACATCCTCGCTCGTCTGACAGGTGGTGAAACCTTGCACGATTGCCCGGCGCGACTCCGGTGCAAGGACGGTTCAATCCGGGACGTGCTCATTAATGCAAATGTGTTATTCGAGGACGGCACGTTTATCCACACCCGTTGTTTTACCTTGACGTCACGGGACCCAAACGAGCTGAGGAGGCATTGCGCCTCAGTGAAGCCCGTTATCGGGAGCTCATTCAGGCTCTTCCCGCCGCCGTCTACACCTGCGACGAGCGGGGCTATATCACACTCTACAACCAAGCTGCGGTCGATTTGTGGGGACAGGAGCCGAGAGCCGGCAAAGACCTGTGGTGTGGATCCTGGAAGATCTATCGCCCTGACGGCGCTCCCCTTCCATTGGACGAATGTCCGATGGCCGCCACATTGCGCGAAGGCCGGGCGATCCGCGGCGAAGAAATCGTCATTGAACGGCCCGACGGCACGAGGCGCCAGGTACTGCCGCATCCGGAACCAATCCGGAACACCGAGGGAGTGGTCGTCGGCGCCATCAATATGCTCATCGATGTGAGCTACCTCCAGCAGGCTGAGCGGGCTTTGGCACATTTGGCGGCGATTGTGATGTCTTCTGAGGACGCGATCATCAGCAAGAATTTGCAGGGTATCGTAACCAGTTGGAATGTGGCGGCAGAACGGTTGTTTGGCTATACGGCGGAGGAAATGATCGGACAGCCTGTGAGTCGGCTCATCCCTCCAGAGCGGCACAACGAAGAGCCAGAAATTCTCGACCGGATCAAACGCGGCGAATCGATCCACCATTACGAAACGATCCGGCGGAGAAAAGATGGAACTGATCTCCACATATCCCTGACCGTCTCACCCCTGATTGACCATCATGGGAAAATCATCGGCGCCTCGAAAATCTCCCGAGATATCACGGAGCAGAAACGCGTAGAGGAGAAGTTGCAGGAGCGCGACCGTGCCTTGACGGCGCTCAATGATGCGTTACAGAAGCAGACGGCGGAGCTGGCGGAGTCGAATAAAGAGTTGGAAGGATTTTCCTACTCGGTCTCGCACGACTTGCGATCGCCATTGCGCACCATCGATGCCTTCGTCCGCATCATGGAGGAGGATCATGGTCCTCATTTGAATGCCGAAGTGCAGCGCTGCTTGACCATCATCCGTAATGCCGCCGTTCAGGCTGGCGAACTGATCGATGACCTGCTGGAGTTTTTCAGATTGGGCCGTCAAGGAATGAGTTTCCGCTCTGTCATGATGACCGACCTGGTGCGGGAAGCGGCAGATGAGGTGCGGATGGTGCCGGAAGGGCGGAAGATCGACTTCGTGGTGGGGGAATTGCCCCCTTGTCGAGGAGACCATAGGCTCTTGAAAATGGTCTGGATCAATCTGCTTACGAACGCATTTAAATACACGAAGAATCGGAATGAGGCCAGGGTCGAGGTCGGGTGGATGCCGGACGAAAAAAGTGCCGCGGGCATCACGTACTTTGTGAAGGACGATGGCATCGGGTTCGACATGAAATACGTGCATAAGCTGTTCGGCGTGTTTCAGCGTCTGCACCGAAAAGAAGATTTTGACGGCACGGGAGTCGGGTTGGCCATTGTTCAGCGCATCGTCCAGCGCCATGGAGGCCGGGTGTGGGCTGAAGGCAAGGTCAATGGGGGGGCCACATTCTTTTTCTCCCTGGGAAGGGCCACGGCATGATGAACGGGATGGATATTTTGTTGATCGAAGATAATCCCGAGGATGTGGAAATCACCCTGCGGGCTTTTCAGAAATATCAGTTAGCCAACAAGATTCATGTCATCAGGGACGGCGAGGAGGCGTTGGAATGCCTCTTCGGAACAGGCCCGTATCGCAAAGGGTCTGTGTCTCCGAACATCCGATTGATTTTACTCGACCTCAAATTACCTAAGGTTGACGGTCTTGAGATCCTGGAGCGGTGTAAATCTGATCCGCGCACCAAGCGCATTCCCGTAGTGGTGCTGACCTCCTCGAGGGAAGAACGTGATCTTGCCGATTGTTATAATTTCGGGGTAAACAGTTATGTCGTCAAGCCGGTCGACTTTTCACAATGCACGGAATCGGTCCGGCAAATTGGTCTGTACTGGATCCTGCTCAATCAGCTTCCGTTGGAAACTCGCCCCGAGAGGCAAATGTGCTGACGGTTTCGCCGTTAAGGCAGTGAAGGATGGAGACCACGCGTATGCCCCCCTTGCGCATCTTACTCGTTGAAGACGATCCGCTGGACGCCGAAGTGGCAGTTCGGCAACTCCGCAAAAGCGGCTACGAGTTTGAATGGGAACGTGTCGATACGCAGGCGGAATTCGTGGCCCGTCTGGCTCAAAATCCGCCGGATGTCATTATTTCTGATCACGCCATGCCGCAGTTCAGTTCAGCCGAGGCATTGCAGTGCTTGCACGACAGCGGGCTGAGCATTCCTTTCATTGTCGTATCGCACGCCATCGGAGAAGAAGAAGCAGCAGTCAGGCTGATGCGCGCGGGAGCAGCCGACTATCTGCTCAAAGACCGGATGATCCGGTTGGGGGAGGCCGTGCGCCATGCATTGGAAGAACAGCAGTTACGCGCCCAATATGCCGGAGCGCAGCAGGATCTGCTGCTGCTCAACCAGGAATTGGAGAGGCGGATCACCGAGAGAACCGCCGAGCTTGAAGTCGCGAATAAGGCATTGGCACGGGAACTTTCTGAACGTAAGGAGGTCGAAGAGCGTCTGCGCCAGGTGGCCGGCACTCTCGAACAGCGGGTGTTGGAACGAACGCAAGAGCTCTCTACGTCCTACGCCCGGCTTCGTGCCGTCGCGACGGACCTGACGGTGGCTGAACAGACGGAGCGGCGCCGGCTTGCCACAGAGCTGCACGATTATCTGGCCCAGATGCTCGTCGTGACTCGAATGAAGGTGGGTCAGCTGCTCAAGCAGGATCACGAGCGGGAAGTACGGACGATTCTCCAGGATGCCGACCAGTTGCTGCACCAATCACTGGACTACACCAGGTCGCTGGTGTCGGAACTGACTCCGCAGGCTCTGTATGAACGAGGATTGGGGGCTGCGCTTCTATGGCTGGGCGATCAAATGCGCCGGCAGCAAGTACTGAACGTCCAGGTGTCTCTGGATGCACCGGAGCTGCGTCTTCCCGAGGCGGATGCGGTGTTACTGTTCCAATCGATACGGGAATTATTATTTAACGTGCTCAAGCACGGGAAAACCGATGGAGCATCTGTCTCCATGCAATACGACCAGGATGTGCTCTCCATCATTGTGTCGGATCACGGGTGCGGTTTTGATGTCGAAAAATTGGATGATGATCATTCCGATCGGTTCGGCTTGCTGAGTATCCGGGAACGAATGACGGCGCTGGGTGGTGGATTCGACCTGCAATCGGAGCTGGGTAAGGGAACGGTGGCCTCACTCCATCTGCCTTTTGTCGCATCCGGTGAACACATCAAGGATATGGAAGCAGGGGCAGGGGAATCTGCCTCCTTCGGGGACAAAGTGCCTCAGCAAATCCACGAAGCAGGGGCGGCGACCCCTGCTGCCGATCAGGGGGATAGTCCAACTCCGCTCCGATTGCTGATCGTCGACGATCACCAACTGGTTCGAGAAGGTCTATGCAGTGTGTTGAAGAGATATACCGACTTGATGGTGGTCGGAGAGGCCTCAACTGGCGAGGAAGGGCTTCAATTAGCCTGCTTGCTGAACCCCAATGTCGTCATCATGGACATGCATATGCCTGGTTGGAACGGAGCGGAGTCTACCCGCCGGATTTTAAAAGAGCGTCCTTCGACCGTGGTCATCGGACTGTCGGTACAAACCGATCCGCACGTCGCCCAATCCATGCTTCAAGCCGGTGTCGCGGCGTTCCTGAGCAAAGATACGATCGCAAATGAACTGTATACGACGATTTGTTCTGCTGTACGGCGTATAGACTCTTCCAGAACAACCACGTCCTGCCCCTCCGCCTAGGGGTGGCGGACAATTCTCCTGGCTATGAATTTCCCGTATGAGAGATTCTTGGCTCTCCGGCGTCGCTTCAAGCCTATGCCGGAGGCCGCTTTCCTGTGATGAAACTGACGACCGCAACGATGACGAATATGACGAACAGCACATAGGCGATGTTCGTCGCCGTGCCCGCGACTCCAGATACGCCCAAGAGACCCGCGATCAGCCCGATGATGAGAAAAGTGACGGCCCAGTTCAACATGATAGAACCTCCTTGGACGGGAATTAGGAACGCGTACTTGAAGCGGGTCCGAGGACCTCAACCTGGTTTCTTACCTGTGGATGTGAGCTGACATCCCTTCCCTTCGACTTTTGGGCGATCAGTCTTCAGAAGGAGACGGAAGGCGTCGCCCCCGCCGCTGTACAATCGATTACCGGAACCGTTCCAACCAACGGCGGAGGCTGCAAGTAGAAAATGCGAGTCCCCCGTTCAGCTCGCTTAAAAGTGAAAATTGAGTCCGACAGTGATCATGTGACCATTGTCATTAAACTTTTTGTCCTTAATGTTCTGGTCTTTAGACTGAATGTCCTCTAACCAAATGTAACGGTACGTACTGTCGATCGACACATGATTGCTGAGGAAAAATTGAAGACCTCCTCCGGCATGGAGGCCGAATCGATTCTGAGTGTCGTCAAAATTTCCCGGCCCTTTTACCGTGGTGTAATACCAACCACCGCCGCCCAGCAGAAATGGGGCGAGCCTCGTCTGGCCCAAAGGGTAAATCAATGCGGAAACCTGCACAGGATAGGTGTGGATACGGGATCCCGCTGTATCCTGTCGCCGATAATCGGCTGAGCCCTCAAAAGCTAAATACTTCAAGGGGTAAAGTCGGACCTGTCCACCGCCAAACCATCGGGACTGTCCTTCTTTCGGATCGTAGTAAGTCGCCCTGCCACCGATCGAGACGAAGCCAATGTCCATTTGCTTAAACAAATCGTCATCCGCTACTACTGCCGGGGGAATCATAGCGGGCACACCTGCTATAAGCAGCGCGAGCGCGAGTACTACAACGATAGACCTCATTATCGAGTCTCCTTGCGAATATCCGGTGAACAGTTAAGGTTTCTTAGACGTTTTGTTCTGCTCGAACCAATCGTCCACCCATTTCTTCACTTCTTCCTTTCGATCCCCGTAACGCTCTTGAATTTTACCGTCCAGCTTGTCGCGACGTCCTTCGATGAACAGGAGATCGTCGTCCGTGAAGTTGCCCCACTTCTTTTTGAGTTCCCCTTTGAACTGTTTCCATTTGCCCTGGAATTGATCCGCGTTGATGACCAACCGCGCCGGACTGACCGGAGTGGAAAATGAAAGACCATTCTGAGTCCAGGCCCAAGCTGGCGTATGGTTAGTCACGATTCCGCACGCACTCAGGGCTAAAACGGTCAGAGTTCCCGTTCCAATCTTCATGGCATGTCCTTTCCGTAATGGATTAGATTGCCTCCTAAACATTCATTCCGTTCGGTGTACGATCGTGTCTTCCCCCTGTGCACTTACTCGAATGCACAGGGGGGACGATACATCTCATGAATGAGGCTCTACTTTCGGAGCCCTGCCTGTCCGACGGGATCTTTCGACTGTGCAGAGCGGTACCAATCATCTGCCCACCGACTGACCTCATCCTTTTTATCGGCATAACGTTCTTGCATCATACCCTTAAACTTCTCGTAATCCCCTTCAATCTTCATGAGATCGTCGTCTGTAAATTGTCCCCATTTCTTCTTAAGTTCACCCTTGAACTGATTCCACTTTCCTTTGAAATGATCGGCATTCATCGGTACTCCTCCTTTTGATGGTGTTTTGCCGGGATTGCGGCATCGGAAGTATGTGAGGGTTCCCACCCAGTGGAAAGGACCTGAGCACGCAAGACGTCGAGGGGGGTCAGTTTGAGAAACTCGCCGCGGTTTCGCACGGGCGTTGTAGGTGATTCACAGTGGCGAACCGGCGGCCAGTCTCCAGTTGAGTGTTCGACCTTTAACAGTGTCATTCATGACTCCTTCCTCGTGCTCTTCTTTGCACTCCCTCACCAGGCTCATGATCATGATGTGGTATGTCGCGTAAAAATAAGACTGGGCTGAGCCCTAGTTACATCAGGGCGTCGCCCCAGCTCTCTCCTTCCATACTCTCTTAGGTATTTGCCGACGAAGCGCCCAGAAGGAAGAGGAGGAAAAGCATGGTGTTGAATAGGAAAAGCGGGGACGCTCCGCCGATGGGCAGCGGAGCGTGGGAGCAGCACTATTTTTCGACTAGCAGGCTGGAGAGATCTTCAGCATGTTCTTCTTCTTTAGCCTGAATCTCCTCCAGCAGGCGACGGGTGGTGGGATCGTCGGTCCCTACAAAAAGTATCATCTCACGGTAACTGTCGATGGCGACTCGTTCCGCGATCAGATCCTCCTTGATCATATCCTTGAGCGATGTGCCTTCGACATATTCGGAATGGCTGCGGCTCGAAAGTCCATCAGGCGAGAGATTCGGTTCTCCGCCTAATTGGACGATGCGTTCCGCCAACTGATCCGCGTGCATCTGCTCTTCTTTTGCATGCTGCAAAAACTCGGACTTGACGCTGTCCGAAGCCATACCTCGAGCCATGAAGTAGTGACGCTTGTAGCGGAGTACACACACTACTTCGGTAGCCAGCGCTTCGTTCAACAATTTCACCACGGTTTCGACCTTCGCCCCATAACCGGGTGTCACCGCGCCTTGCTCGATGTGCTTACGGGCCCGCTCTCGCAATGTCTTGATGTCCGTCATGAAACTGCTGTCTTTTTGCGCTGAACTCATAAAGTCCTCCCTCGTCGAATATGAAATGTGGTTTGATGATGAGCAGCAAGATCCGCTCT
>JBBRRM010000110.1:0-8361 GCA_038275915.1 Nitrospirales bacterium | reverse complement strand
CAAGCAGTCACAACGGTGGCCGGTCCAGCCACATTGGAAATTGCGGGCCATGATCTCGGAGTAGATGAATCGGTGATCACGGCTGTCCGCGCGATCGAGGGAGTAGCGAGCGCGGCCCCGGTCATTGAAGAGGCCGTAGTGGTTGCCCAGGGAGAACAGCAGGGCCAGGTGCTTCAAATATTGGGATTGGACCTCCTTGCGGAAGTGGGGACGCGTGGATTCAGGATATCGCAGGCTGACGCTGAGTTGGAGGCACTCTTGGCTCCGGACGCTTTGTATCTTGGTCGTCAGGTTGCTGCCGACTGGAACTTGGGTGTCGGTAGTCTCATCGATGCGACTGTGGCAGGGCGTCTTGTACAACTGCGAGTTGTCGGTCTCATTCACAATGAGGCGGCCCGTTCCTCCCTCTGGGATCGTCTCGCCATCATGGATATTGCTGCCGCGCAGATATTGTTTCAATCGATCGGGCGGTTGGATCGAATCGAGCTAGTGACAAAGTCTGATCGACCGCTCGAGGACATAGTTGCCTCTGTGCGTAGGGTGCTCCCACCCCATCTTGTCGTGCAACAACCGGCGCAACGGCCGAAGCAGGTCGAAAACATGGTGCGGGCCTTTCAACTCAATCTGACGGTCCTGAGCTGGGTGGGCCTGCTCGTGGGGATATTCTTAATCTACAACACGATGGCCTTTGCTGTAGCTCAACGGCGTCGCGAGATCGGCATCTATCGGGCTCTGGGCATGACGGAGCAGCGGGTCGCCGGACTTTTTCTCGTAGAAGCAGGGTTGCTCGGTCTTCTTGGCGGGCTATTGGGAGGTCTTGGAGGGGTCTGGGTTGCCAGGAGTTTAGTGTCGCTCGTGGGCCGCACGATCTCAGAACTCTATGCGCCGGTCGCATCAGGTGGATTGGATTTGTCGATGGACATGCTGACATTCGAGGCGGTGGCGAAAGGGGTTTTACTGGGGACCGTGGTCTCGATGTTGGGAGCATTGGGCCCCAGCGTGGAAGCCGGTAAAACCGTGACGGTCCGTGCCTTGGCACCGGGAGACTATGAATCTACGCATCGAATGAGGACCGGTCTGTTTGGATGGATCAGTCTTGTCTTGCTGGCACTGGCGGGGCTCTTCGCGCTGATGGGACCGGTCGGAGATCTACCGCTCTTTGGCTATCTCGCGACAGTCTCTCTTTTGGGGGCACTCTCTTGTCTTGCTCCGCTCTGTATCCAAACGTTGGGAATGAGGCGTCCTCGTCAAGAAAGTAAGACGATGATGCTGGGGGGGAGCCTTCGTCGTATTGCTGCAGACCAGGCTGCGCGCCATCCTGGCAGGAATGCGGTGACAGTGTCGGCATTGATGGTGGGATTGTCGATCATGATTGGTGTGGCCGTTATGGTTCGAAGCTTCCGTGACACCGTCGAGGTATGGGTAAACGAGACGGTGATGGCCGATCTCATCGTGGCTCCGCAGTCCTGGCCCCAAGGGAAGCAGGCCGGGCAGGCCACGCGTGCCTTGCCAGGAACCTGGCGTGCGACGCTCTCGACGATTGACGGCGTTGCAGCGGTCGATACCTATCGGGATGTGCATGTAGAGGTTGAAGGCCGGCCGGTCATGCTGGTCTCACGCGATCTTCGGCTCCATGCGCAACGCAGCCGATACTTAATGATTCGTGGAGACTCGGCCACGATCCTGACACGGGCCGCCGAAACCGGAGGCGTCCTTCTGTCGGAAGTGTTGGCGAATCGATTAGGTCTTCGAGAGGGAAACAGCGTGTCGATCACGACGCCGGCGGGATCCGTTGCTGTGTCAGTCGAAGGAATCTTTTACGATTATGCAACTGATGGCGGGAAGATGGTGATGGATCGAACCCGGTATGAGCGAGAATGGCACGATGAACGGGTGACGGTGTTTCCCATCTATCTGGATCCCGTCGCCGATGTCGAACGAGTTCGGCAGTCGATTGTGACGCACATCGCCGCCCTGGAAGGAGTGATGGTTCCCCCGTTGGTGATCCGAAACCAAGAGTTACGGAAGGAAATCCTTGATATCTTCGACCGCACCTTCATGCTGACCTATGTCCTGGAAGCCATTGCCGTGTTGGTGGCCGTGTTGGGCATCGTCAATACCTTGGTGACGGCCGTGTTGGAAAGACGACGTGAATTCGCCACATTGCGGGCTATCGGTGCCGGCACGAGGCAAGTGGAGCGCTTGGTGTTATGGGAAGCGGCCTACCTCGGATTGATCGGAGCGGTGCTTGGCGTCGTGGGAGGCCTGCTCCTTGCCCTGATCCTCATCCACGTGATCAATAAACAGTCCTTCGGCTGGACGATTCAGATGACGGTCCCAGGCGGATTGATTGTGCAAGCAGTTGCACTGGCACTCACGGCTGCCCTGGTGGCTGGCTACTTTCCTGCGCGTTGGGCAGCAAGGCAACCGGTGGTGGAGGGGCTGAGAGAGGAGTAGGCGGCCTGGTTGGTCTCCTTGTTCACGGAGCGCTCACGGTGAAATGGTGGTCGTTCGACGTGCGCAGTGGAGGACCAATCCAGGCCGCTCCTCTGGAGAGGGAAAACGAGCAGCTTTGAAGGAGTATGACAGGAATGGCTCGCTCGCAGTGGGACCAACAAGTGCGTCCTCACTCCACGGATGGTTCTCCATGAGGAGAAAGGGGAAACGGTTTCAGTGAAAGCCGCAATCCAGGCTGTTCAAAATGTTTCCAGCGAAACTTCGGCATGCCGAACCCCGAGGCGTACCTTAGTGCTGTAGGTTGAGGGATTCGAGTGACTGAGAACGAAGCTGGGGGCCTTTTTCAGTAGCTGGTTGATGCTCTACTTCGATCTTGAAGCCGAGGTCCTCGATCATGCCCCAGACCTCCGAGGCTGGTTGGCCTGGTGTCGTGAGGTAGCCGTTCACGAAGACGGAGTCGGCTGGATAGAGTGCCAACGGCTGGAGGCTGCGCAGATTGTGTTCGCGGCCACCTGCAATGCGAAGTTCTGTGCGTGGGTGCAGGAACCGGAAGAGGCAGAGCACTTTCAAGCAGCGTTGGGGGGTGAGTTGATCGCAATGCTCTAGCGGCGTGCCTGTCGCAGGATGGAGCATGTTCAGCGGAATGGAGTCGGGTTTCACTTCGATCAGTGCCATTGCCAGGTCGATAAGATCCCCGTCCTTTTCTCCCATTCCCACGATTCCACCGGAACAGATTTCCAATCCTGCCGCTCGTGCACTACGGATGGTGCTGAGCCGGTCTTGGAATGTGTGCGTGGTGCAGATCGAGGAGTGAAAGGCTTCGCTCGTGTTCAAGTTGTGGTTCACTCGATCGACTCCCGCCGCCTTCAGTCTCTTAGCTTGTTGTTCATTCATAAGACCGAGGGAACAACAAATCTGAATCGGAATCTCCTGCTTGATCGAGCGGACTGCTCCTGCGATTTCGTCTATTTCCCGATCCAAAGGACTTCGCCCGCTAATGACGATGCAATAGCGTTGGGCCTTGGAGGCTGCAGCCTGCCGCGCACCGTCAATCATTTGCTTTTGGGGCAAGAGGTTATAGCGCTCGATGGGAGCGGTAGAGATCGCAGATTGGGAACAGTAATGACAGTCTTCCAGGCAGGCCCCGCTCTTGGCGTTCTGCAACATCTGGAGACGAACGGTGTTGCCGAAGTAGCGGGATCGTACGTTAAAGGCGGCTTGGAGTAGCCCCAGCAACTGCTCGTCCGGAGTGTCCAGCACGGACTGGCATTCGCGTCGCGTAAGCGTCTCATCGCGCAAGGCTTTCGCAGCATAATCCTGATAGTCGACCATGGGATACTCCATCATCTGTAGAGGTTGCATTGACTGCGATGTGGACGGCTGCGCGTGCATCAGGCAACCGGACTGGCCAAAAACCTACACGGTTTCGAAGGGAGAAGCAATGCCCTGGTAGGGGACCGCAGGGACTGCAAGCGGGCCGCTGTCTTGACCGGGGACCGCCTGGCCGGCATTCGGCCAGGGCAGTGCGACAAACGTATTCCACGTCCCACAACGGCGGCAACGCCCGGACCATTCGGTCGATTCTTGTTGGCAGGTGGTGCAGACATACGGAACGACCACACGTTTCTTGAAATGCAGGGCTTTCTTGAGTTCGGCGACAGCCTGCTCCATATGCTGCTTGCGAAGAAAGAGATTGGCCATGATCTTATGGTAATCCACCAATTGATCCTGTATCCCTTCGACGGTCGAGAGGATGTCGAAGGCTTCGTCAACCATCTCGAGTCGGTAATAGAGCTTGCCTAAATAGAACTGCAACGCGGGGTTGTTCGGGTCTTGCTGGAGGGCCTCCTGATAGACACGGATAATTTCGCTGGGTTCGCCCTGTTCGAGAAAGAGTTCTTCGAGTCGGTGCAGAATGATGATACTGCGGGTCTTGGCATAGACTTTCTTGAGAATTTCTACGGCTTCCTTGGTCTTGCCTTCCCGGATCAGAATTTCGCCGATGCCGATATAGGCCGGCAAGAACGTCCTGTCCTTCTTAATGGCGCCGCGGAAATAGCGCCGTGCCTTATCGGGATGGCCTCGTTCCAGGAGCTGGCGCCCCACTTCGTATGTGCAGCCGGTGAGGAGATGGGCCTCGGCTCGCCGATCCGGCTCAGGTAGGTTGGCCTTCAGGAGGCGATGTTGGATTTCGAGGGCCTCGCTCCATTTTTCGAGCCTGATCAACAGATCCCGCTTGCGGATGAGCGCGGTGAGGTTGTCTGGCTCGATTTTGAGCATCTTGTCCAAGATCTGCAAGGCGTCTTCATAGCGTTTGGCGCCCTCCAAGTCCTTCGCCAGCTCCAGCAGGATTTCTATGTTGCGATCGTCCACGCGATTCGCTCGTTGATGGAGTCGAATCGCCTCAGCAAAGTTGCTTTCCGCACGGTAAATGTTCCCTAACCATAGGAGCGAATCGACACGATTCTGATCCATGGCCAGTGCCTTTTCGAACAGGCCAATGGCTTCGACTATGCGTTTCGACATGAACGCATGGGTGCCTTCACGATGGAGTGCGTCGATCTTTTCTTTGCGCCGCAACAGCCTTGTGCTGCGCCAGTTGCCGATGACGTGGGCGGTTTGTCGCATACCGACCGCCAATGCCACAAGGACGGCGCCGACGGCCATGGAAAAGACCACAAGCGTAACCGGACTCAGATCGAATTGGACGGCGGGACTGGTCCGAACCGCGACAGTCCCGGGATTTAACTCGCGGAAATAGCTATAGAGGAAGATTCCGGCGCTGACGAGGAAAATGGTGGTGAGCAGTCGGAGCATCGAGCTAGGCCTTGGTTTTCGCGGGCACCTTTTTCCGCTTTACGGGTCGTGGGGTGACGGTTGGTTTCGAGGCCGGCGGTTCACCTGGAATGGCGATGCGCTTGGCGTCGGCCCACAATCGCTCCAGTGCGTAATGCTCGCGAACATCCTGTCTGAAAATATGGACGATGATATCGCCGAAGTCCATCAGGACCCACTGCGAGGACCGGTTGCCTTCGATGCTCAGCGGTTTGGAACCGGATCGAGAGAGGACGCCATCTATGTGATCGGCGATGGCACTCGCCTGGCGATCCGAATCTGCGGAACCTATGACCAGATAATCGGCAACAGAGGTCAGCGGCGCAACCTGGAGTATGAGGACGTCCGTGGCCTTTTTATCGAGCATGGCCCGAGCGATGGCGAGGGCCGTAGACCTAGCTGTTCGTGCGATCGCGGTCCTCTTGGTATAGATGATGTTGAAGTATATAAGATTCCACTGAGGGCGGCAACAAATTTGCCACTGGGAGTCCTCCACGGATTCGTAAGCGCATGTCCGATGCGGAGATCGCACAAGGTGGCAACTGGAGACAGGTCAGGCATTGTGTTCCGAGGGGCACGTCGAGCCGTGAGATTCGTCCTGCATCCAGGTCCGCCAGCGTGGACTGTGGGATTGGTGGAAGGAGAGCCACGGTTGAGAGGGATTGAAACGATAGGCCAGGCCTGGAGATGACGACGAACGGGCAAAGATCGAGCAGCGTCTGAGGTTCACGCCAGGAAGGGAAATCCAGAAA
Organism: Nitrospirales bacterium; assembly: GCA_038275915.1. GTDB lineage: Bacteria > Nitrospirota > Nitrospiria > Nitrospirales > Nitrospiraceae > Palsa-1315. Next base: position 2,317 of record JBBRRM010000110.1, on the reverse strand, counting down.
GGCATCGAGCCCGATCAGAAAGAACAGCTGAGTTTGTGGTCCATATTCTTGTTGCAGCACCCGAATCGTGTCGATGGAGTAGGACTTGCCAGGCCGACGGATTTCCACATCAGAAATGGCAAGCGAGGGGTCTGAGGCGATGGCCAGGCGGATCATCTCATAACGGTCTTCAGCTGGCGCTAGACTGCCGTTTGGCTTATGGGGAGGGTGGCTCGTGGGAATGAAAAGGACCCGGTCCAGTCCCAGGACCGCGCGGGCTTGGCGTGCAATAGCGAGGTGACCGTTGTGTACGGGGTTGAAGCTGCCGCCGAGGAGGCCAATACGCATAGAGAGTCACCTGATTGAAATTCTTGGAGTAGGGGGAGAACGAACTTGGGCGTCTTCAGCGTCCTGCTAGAGGATCACCAAGTTGTCCCGGTGGATGACTTCCTCATACTCCTGCGGGCCGAGTTCCTGCTGGATATCAATTGTTTTGAGCCCTTTGATCCGTGCCAAAGTGTCGGAGGAGAAGTTGACGAGCCCTTTAGCGAACTCTTTACCATCCTGGCCCAGGCAACTGACCGCATCTCCTGTATCAAACGGACCGCTGACGTTCAGGATGCCGGAAGCCAAGAGGCTCTTGCCTCGTCGGGCCAGCGCCTCGACGGCTCCGTCGTCGAGTGTGAGCGTCCCTCTGGGTCTGAGGGTAAAGGCGATCCAATGTTTGCGGCTGGTGAAGCGACGCTCCTTGGCGAGGAAGAGGCTGCCGCCAGGGCCGCCACCTAATACGTTTGGGAGGAGGCCGGCTTCCTGCCCGTTCAATATTAAGGTGGCCACTCCATACTCACTGACTTTCTTGGCGGCTCGAACCTTCGTGGCCATGCCGCCGGTTCCCTCGAACGTGGAGGAAACTCCGGCTCGTTGCTCGATCTCGGCGGTGATGTCCGGGATCAACGAAATCAGGGTGGCTGCGGGATTCTTGCGCGGGTCTTCGGTAAACAGGCCATCGATATCAGACAGGATAACGAGAAGGTCCGCGTCGACCAGATGGGCCACCTCGGCAGCCAGGGTATCGTTGTCGCCTACGCGGATTTCATCCACGGCGACCGTGTCGTTTTCATTGATGATAGGGATCACGCCGAACCCGATCAGCGCACTCAGGGTGTGGCGTGCGTTGAGAAATCGCCGCCGATCAGCGAGGTCGTGGTGGGTGAGCAGAATTTGCGCGACCTTGATGTCGAGCGGCTCAAACGATTTTTCGTACGCCCACATGAGCCGGCTCTGGCCGACCGCAGCGGCCGCTTGCTTCACCGGGAGGCTCTTGGGATATTCCTTGAGGCCTAATTTCTTAATGCCGGAGACAATCGCTCCAGAAGAGACGATCAATATCTCACGTCCACTTGACCGGAGTGCCGCGATTTCACCAGCGAGCCGATCGATCCGCTCGGGGCGCAGCCCTGTGTCTCGGGATGCGACGAGACTACTCCCGATTTTGATGACGATGCGGGTCGCCTGTCTTAGGAGTTCGTCTCGCATGGTATTGCTCGAAGCTGGGCCACCTGTTGTCCTACATAGGTCACGAGTTCCGTCAGGCCCTCTCTCGTGGCAGCAGAGATTGAGAGGCACATATAGTGATGGCGTTTACAGTACTTCTGCAACTCGCGCAGGCGCGTCTTGTCCCCAGCCACGTCAATCTTCGTAGCGACTACCGCAAAGGGGCGTGTGGTGATCGGTTCATCGTAGGCGGCCAATTCCTGCCGCATAATTTCGAAGCTTTGGACGGGCTCTTCGGGAGCCCATTCCGACACGTCAATCATGTGCAGCAAAAATGAGGTGCGTTCGATATGCCGAAGAAATTGGAATCCCAGTCCCTTTCCTTCATGGGCCCCTTCGATAATCCCGGGAATGTCCGCGACGGCGAAACTTCCTTTTTCTCCCCAGCGAACGATCGCGAGATTTGGCGTGAGCGTGGTAAAGGGATAATCGGCAATCTTCGGTCGTGCCGCCGAGATCGCCGCGATGAGCGTTGACTTTCCGGCATTCGGAAAACCCACAAGTCCGACGTCGGCCAACAATTTCAGCTCAAGTCTGAGCGACCGCTCTTCGCCTTCCGTCCCTGTTTCGAATTCGGTGGGCGTGCGGTTGGTCGAGGTGGCGAAATGGCTATTCCCCCGTCCTCCACGCCCCCCATGAGCACCTACAAATCGCTGTCCGGGGGTGACGAGGTCGGCCAGCACCTCATCGGTTTGATCATCGAAGATGACAGTGCCGACAGGAAGGTTCACCACCACATCCTCTCCCGTTCTACCCGAGCAATTGGCGGCGCCTCCTTGGCGAC
>JBBRRM010000109.1:0-8370 GCA_038275915.1 Nitrospirales bacterium | reverse complement strand
GCATGTTGGACAGGTGTTTCTCTTTGCAGACGTTGACATCCATGTCTTCGTCCCGGCTGTTCTCGCCGACGACCAGTCCGCGATAGACCTCCACGACCGGGCCGATAAACATGGTGCCCCGCTCCTGGGTCATGAAGATGGCATAGCCGGTGCTAATTCCGTCTTCGTGCGCGACGAGCGATCCGTGTGTCGCCACCGCGAGATCGCGTTGCTCCATCGGTTCGTACGCTGCGAAGACATGGTGCATGATGATGGTGCCGCGAGTTTTGGCGACCAATAGATTTTTGAGCCCCATGATGCCGCGAGTGGGGATATGGTATTCCAGGTGCATTTCGCTCGGTCCGGCGTCGGAATGGATGAGTCGCATATGGCGCAACTCGCCGCGGCGTTTGCCCAGCTCTTCAATCACGGCGCCTTGATAAGTTTCCGGTACCTGGATGGTCAGTTCCTCGTAGGGTTCGAGGACCTTGTCCCCCTCCCGATGGACGATCACTTCCGGTTGCGAGACTTGCAGTTCGTATCCTTCCCGGCGCATTTGCTCAATTAAGACGCCGAGATGCAGCTCGCCGCGGCCGGCCACCAGGAACTTATCCGCACTGTCCGTTTCTTGTGCGCGCAACGACACGTTGGTTTCAAGCTCTTTGAAGAGTCGATCGCGCAGATGGCGTGAAGTCAGGTACTTACCTTCCCGTCCGGCGAAGGGGCTATTGTTCACGGAGAAGGTCATTTGGACGGTCGGCTCGTCGACGGTGACTCGGGTCAGTGCGACCGGGTGTTCCGCATCGGCAATCGTATCGCCGATGCTGACCTCGTCCAGGCCAGCCACTGCGACGATTTCTCCTGCCTCGGCCCGTTCCATATCCGTCCGTTCAAGGCCGGAGTAGACTGCAAGATCTGACACCTTTCCGGGGAACTGTGCGCCATCCTTTCCGAGCACGGTCACATTCTGCCTGCGGGCGATCGAACCGGATTGAATCTTGCCCACTCCCATCTTGCCTTTGTAGAGGTCCTGAATCAGGGAGAGGACCAGGATCTGGAGCGGCGCGTCGGCGTTGATAGCCGGTGCGGGAATCTTTTCTAGTACGGTGTCGAGGAGCGGCGTAATGTCGGTGCCGGGCTTATTCACATCGAGCGTCGCGGTGCCCTTGATCGCCGCAGTGTAGACGATGGGGAAGTCGAGCTGCTCGTCCGTTGCACCGAGATGGACGAACAAGTCGAACGTCCGATTCACGACGTCATCGATGACCGCGTCCGGCCGGTCGATCTTGTTGATGACCACGATAGCCTTGTGGCCGAGTGCTAAGGCCTTCCGCAACACGAAGGTCGTTTGCGGCATGGGTCCTTCTTTCGCATCGATCAAGATGAGCACACCATCCACCATGCGAAGGGTTCGTTCGACTTCGCCGCCGAAGTCGGCGTGACCCGGTGTATCGACGATATTGATTTTCACGCCCTTATAGATCACGCTGGCATTCTTCGCCCGGATGGTGATCCCTCGCTCGCGTTCCTGGTCCATCGAATCCATAATCCGTTCGCCCATATCGTCGATCTTGCGATGGACATGGGTTTGTCTGAGCACCGCATCGACGAGCGTCGTTTTGCCATGGTCGACGTGGGCGATGATCGCGATATTTCGAATGTCGCTCCGGCGATCTTTGGGTTCGATTTGCGTGGTGACGGGAGATTCTGATTCTGACATGGCTGTCTGATCCATAGATGTTGCTGCATGCTCCAAAAAAAAGACGCCCAGGAATCCAGGCGTCGTAGGGGGCAGTATACCCGATCATGAGGTCCGGTACAAGCGATGTAGGCGGGAACATGCGAAGAGCCGGCGCGCCCATGTCGGCTTGAGTTTTGAGCGCCCCCACGGTATGGTGACCATGCTCCTTCTCAGGAAACCAAGCCTCCCTCGAGGGTAACCCCGCGTAACTATGATGGATCGGCCGATACACATGCAGGATCCGTTTCGTCGCCGACCATCCCACCGGTCATGGCGCTGGTGGCAGATTTCGCTCCTCGGCCTAGGGGCGGCAGTTTTGATAGGGGGGCTCGCAGCAGGCGGGTTGATCTGGCACCTCTCGAAAGACCTTCCCGCGTTGGACCAACTGGAGACGTACCAACCCAGTCTGGTCACGCAGGTCTATTCGAACGACCAGCAGCGCATCGGTCAATTTTTCATTGAGCGTCGCATTCAGACCCCTCTGGCAGAAATTCCTGAACGCTTCCGTCGCGCGGTCATCTCGGTCGAGGATGTCCGCTTTTTTGAACATCCGGGCCTCGACTACATCGGTATGCTTCGTGCGGCCTGGACGAACGTACGTCGAGGGGGCAAGGTTGAGGGGGCCAGTACGATCACCCAGCAGTTGGCCCGGTCTCTCTTCCTTTCCTCCGAACGCACGTTCGACCGTAAAGTCCGCGAGTTGATTCTGGCCTACAAGATGGAATTGGTCCTCACGAAAGATAAAATTCTCGAACTGTATCTGAATCAGATTTATTTCGGACAGGGCGCCTACGGTATCGCCTCGGCCTCTCAAACGTATTTTGGAAAAGACCTTTCCACCCTCACGATTGCGGAATCAGCATTTCTGGCAGGGCTCCCGAAATCGCCGAATCATTATTCGCCGTTCAAGGCCTACGAGCGCGCGAAAAAGCGACAGGAGCATGTTCTGTCGCGTATGGAAGAGGCAGGGTTCCTCACAGCGGCCGAACGCGAACAGGCTGTGGCGGAGGTACTCAATTTCCGCCGTCCTGGTAGCGAACAGGCTGCGCCCTACTTCGTGGAGTATGTCCGGCAGTTGCTGATCGCGAGGTATGGCGAGGCCATGGTGTACAAGGGCGGCCTCAAGGTCTTTACGACGTTGAACCTGACGATGCAGCAAGCCGCTGAAACGGCCTTTGCTGCCGGCCTGCGCGAATTGGATAAGCGCCAGGGGTGGCGTGGCCCGCTCCGAACCGTAGACGTGACGGCACCAATTCCGCCCCCTGTTGTTTCGAGGACTGACCAGGCGGTGAAGGTGGGAGATTATCGCGAGGGGTTCGTCACGAAAGTAGCGAAGGACCATTATCTGGTGCAGTCCGGCACGATGGTCGCTAAGCTCGCTTTTGACGATATGGCATGGGCGAAACGTCGTCTTACCGGGTCGGATACTGCGAAAGATGTCGTGATCAATCTGAACCTCAAGCAAGTGCTGAAGCCCGGTGATGTCATCGAGGTGATGGTGAAGAAGCTGGATCGCGACGTCGTCCATGTGCAACTGGAACAGACTCCCCTCGTCGAGGGAGGGTTAATCACGCTGGAACCAGGCAATGGTGCCATTCGGGTCATGGTGGGAGGCTACGATTTCGGTCGGAGTGAGTACAATCGGGCTGTGCAGGCCCACCGTCAACCAGGGTCCGCCTTCAAGCCGATTATCTATGCGACGGCAGTGAATCAGGGGATGAGCCCCGCATCGGTGATCCTCGATGCGCCGGTGGTCTATGAACAGGAACAGGATGAGAAAACGTGGAAGCCGGAAAACTACGGGAAGAAATTCCATGGCATGGTGAGTTTGCGGGATGCCCTGGCGCAATCGCACAACCTGGCGACGGTCCGGTTGCTGGACAAGGTTGGCGTCAAGAACGTCATCGAGTTTGCAAAAACGCTCGGGATCACCAGTCCTCTCGCGGCAGATTTATCGCTGGGATTAGGGTCATCCTCCGTCGGTCTGATGGAACTGACCACTGCCTACGGGGTGTTACTCAACCAGGGAAGCCGTGCAGAGCCGTATGCGATCTTGGCCGTGAAGGACAATTCAGGGAAGGTGCTTGAGCAGTCGGAGCCGCAAACACAGGAGGTGATCTCGAAAGAAACGGCGTACTTGATCACGAACATGATGGAGGACGTGATCCAAAAGGGAACCGGTCAGGCAGCGAAAGTGATCGGTCGACCGATTGCGGGGAAAACCGGAACCACAGACGAGTTTATCAACGCCTGGTTTATCGGCGGTGCGCCGAACCTCGTCACCGGCATCTACGTTGGGTTTGATGATCGGCGTTCACTGGGCGAAACGGAATCGGGAGCCCATGCCGCGTTGCCCATCTGGGTCAATTTCATGAAAGAAGCGCTCAAGCAGATGCCGGTCGTGGCCTTTACCATTCCTGAAGGCGTCACGTTCGTCAAAGTCGATCCGGCGACTGGGTTACTTGAAGGTGAGCAGGAAGGGCAGGCCAGTACCGTCGAACTCTTCACCAAGGGCAGTGAGCCGACTCAATCGACTCAGCGCCGGCTGGACCCGATCGATTTCTATAAGTTGGACCAAATTCCCGAGGGGGCACTATAGGGAGAGTGAGAGGGGAGGGCCTTGACGTTCAGCGAATCAGGATTTCGAGTCCTGATATTCCTCGTGCCAGGCCATCTGAATCGCTTCCAAGATTTTTTCGTTCGACTTTTTCGGGTCGTCCTTGAAGTCGGGGAGCGCCACAACCCAGGCGTGCATGTCGGTGAATCGTACCGCGAGCGGGTCCGATTCCGGATGTTCTTCGACTAAACGAATCGCAATATCCTCGGTATTCTGCCACTTTAAATCCATCAGCTACTCCTCGTGTCTCGTTACTCGTCCTTCGTGAAGTGCTTGCGATATTCGCTTTACGCGGAACACTTCACGTTATTTCTGACAATTTCTTGTTCTCCAAGGCTTCTTTCAACGACGTGTCCATCAAGATCTCGGCGAGATGATGGGTGGCCTTTTCGAGCTCGGCCATCTTGGCTCGGATGGCCTTATGATCTTCTCCGGCTTTGGCCGCTTTGACTGCGGCCATTGAAACCTTGATTGAAGAGAGGTCGTCCGCACCCACCAGATGGGAGCCCTGCTTGAGGGCCTTCTCCGTGGCCATGAGAATGGCCTCAGCCTCGGTTCGGGCCTCAATGAGCTGGCGCGCTTTCAAATCGTCTGCGGCAAACTTGAACGATTCGCCGATCATCCGTTCGACCTCGTCGTCGCTCAAGCCGTACGATGGTTTCACGGCGAGGGATTGGGTCTCGCCGGTGCGAACATCTCGCGCCGAGACATTCAGGATTCCGTTTGCATCGATTAAGAAGGTGACTTCGATACGCGGGACGCCGGCTGGCAGGGGAGGGACCTTCAGCCGAAAGCGGGCCAGGCTACGGTTGTCTTTCACCAGTTCGCGTTCCCCTTGGAGGATATGGATGTCCACCCCGGTTTGACCGTCCACATAGGTTGTGAACATTTCTTTGGCACTTGCCGGGATGGTCGTGTTCCGGCGAATCAAACTGCTCATCACTCCACCCATGGTTTCAATGCCAAGGGAGAGGGGTGTCACGTCGAGCAGCAAAAGGTCGGTCGTTCCGCCGCTGAGAATATCGGCCTGGACGGCTGCGCCAAGGGCGACGACTTCGTCAGGGTTTAATTCGCAATGGGGCTGTTTCCCAAAGAGTGCCTGGACATGGTGACGGACCAGGGGCATACGAGTCGATCCTCCGACGAGGACTACCTCATCGATATCGTTCGGGGTGAGGCCTGCGTCTTTCATGGCGAGACGGCAGGGGCCGAGCGTGCGTTCCACTAAGCCCATGGTGAGGTGTTCGAGTTGATCGCGCGTGAGGTCTCTCGAATACCGGCCTTTGCCTTCCGGCAGGTCGAGGATGGCCGTAGTCTTCAGTTCATCGGAGAGTGTGATCTTTATCCGTTCGGCTTCCAGTCTGACCGCCTGCATGTGGTCGGGGTAGGCGCTCAAATCGAGACCATGTTGTTCGCGGATTTCTTTGATAAAGAGATCTGCAACCTGGCGGTCGAAATCATCGCCTCCGAGATGCGTATCGCCGTTGGTCGCCAGGACTTCAAAGATGCCGTCCTTGAGTTTCAGGATAGAAATATCGAAGGTGCCCCCACCGAGGTCATAGACGGCAATCGTACCCTGAGTCTTCTGTTGGAGCCCATAGGCCAGCGACGCAGCGGTCGGCTCATTAATGATCCGTAGGACTTCGAGCCCTGCAATCATGCCCGCATCCTTGGTCGCTTGACGCTGGCTATCATTAAAATAGGCGGGGACTGTGATGACGGCCTTGGTGATACTCTCGCCGAGATACGCTTCGGCCCGTTGCTTCAATTCCTTCAGGATCATGGCCGAGATCTGCGGCGGGGAATAGGTTTTCTCGCCGAGCTTGATCCGGATTACACCGCCCTGTTCCGTCAACTGGTAGGGGAAATAGGCCAACTCGCTCTGTACGTCTTCCAGACCCTTCCCCATGAATCGCTTCACGGAATACACGGTCCGCTCCGGGCTACGCGTCAAATGTTCTTTCGCGGCATCGCCGACGATCAAGCCATTATCGGTCAGCGCCACGACCGAGGGAACCATCGTACGTTCATTCCGACCTGATATCACACGCGGGCGCCCGTCGGCCATGTAGGCCACGAGCGAATTGGTTGTACCGAGATCAATGCCGACAATACGTGCCATGGTGATAATTATTCGATGGTTGAGACAAGGTCACTGACGATGTTCTTGACGTAGGTCCGGTTGGATAGATTTTCGCGCATCTGTTTCAGGATACGGTCGCGCTCGGCCCTCGCCTGATCGGTGGCCTCTTGGCGATCCTGGAGCCTATCCCACTGAATAAAGAGCTGGTGCAAGTTGGCTTCCATGTCCCGCTGCCGTTGTTCGAGCGTGTTCCGTTCCGTTTGGAGTTTCGCCCGGAGCGCCGATTCAGCTTCCGACGCACGGTCGGCGGCTCGGTACTCGTTCAATGTATCTTGGAGCTCAAGAATTTCCTCAAAGAGGTCGGCGGGAGGAGAGTTCCGGATCTCTTTCACTGACCCGGCTTCCAGATCGAGCAGATACTCAGCCCGTTCGATCGGATCACGGAGCGTCCGGTACGCGGTATTCAACATGGCGGAATTGCCGAGGCTGATGGTCTGTTCGGCATCGCTCTTGTTCTGATAGAAATCCGGATGGAATACCCGGCTCAGCTCGTAGAATTTTGTCTCCAACTGGCGCTGGTCGATCGTGAGGCGACGAGGCAAGCCCAGGCACGTGAAGTAATCGAGTTCCTTTGAAACCGGCTGGACCTTGACGCAACGATCGCAGAAGTACTCACCGGCTACTTCAGACTGGCAGTGCCAGCACATGCTGCGGGCCATCTGCAGCTCACGCGGACCCGCAGTGCTAGGGGTGTGATGGTCCATGCAGTCTCCTCTGACAGCACGGGCATGGCGGCCTGCCATGCCCGTAGGATATTGCTGTGCTCTGCTGACCTCGTTAGGCGGAGAAAGACTCTCCGCAGCCACAGGTCTTGTCGGCGTTCGGATTGACGAATTTGAAGTTTCCGCCCATCAGATCTTTTTGGAAGTCCAACTGCGTCCCCTGAAGGTATATGGCACTTTTGGCGTCGACAATGATTTTCACACCGTCAAAGTCATGGACTTGATCGTGCTGACCGATCTTTTCGTCGAAGTTGATCGTATAGCTCAGGCCTGAGCAGCCACCGCCCTTTACGCCGAGGCGCAGCCCACCATCCGTGATCCCCTGCACGTTGATGAGGCGCTTGACTTCCTTCAGCGCGGCCTCGCTGACTGTAATCACCGGAGCTTGGGTTTCTGCATTCGTTGAATCCATAGGCGCGCTCCCTTTGTTTGCGTTACTTCGCGTCAGCCTGTACTCCGTCGGATTTTTTCTGGTAGTCCGCGAGAGCGGCCTTGATTGCATCCTCGGCCAACACGGAACAATGGATCTTCACGGGCGGGAGGTTCAGCTCCTGCACGATGTCGGTATTCTTGATTTTCTGGGCTTCTTCGATCGTCTTACCCTTCAACCACTCGGTAGCGAGACTCGAGCTGGCAATCGCCGACCCGCAACCAAAGGTCTTGAACTTCGCGTCCACGATCGTGTCGTTTTGTACCTTGATTTGGAGCTTCATCACATCGCCGCATTCAGGGGCTCCGACCATACCGGTGCCGACCCCCTCCTCGTCCTTCTTGAAGCTCCCCATATTCCGGGGGTTATTGAAATGATCGACGACTTTGTCACTGTAGGCCATGGTTCATCCTCCTCTTGGATCAGTGGGCAGCCCATTGGACTGATTTCAAATCGACACCTTCTTTTGCCATCTCGTACAGCGGGGACATTTCGCGCAACTTCGTGACGACCTCAACCACTTTCTTGATCGTATAGTCGATCTCATCGTCCGTGTTGAAACGACCCAGACCGAATCGAATCGAAGAGTGCGCCAGCTCCGTCCCGACCCCCAACGCGCGAAGCACATACGAGGGTTCCAATGTGGCCGAAGTACAGGCCGAACCGGATGAAAGGGCGATATCCTTCATGCCCATCAGCAATGACTCACCTTCCACATAGGCGAAGGAGATATTGAGG
>JBBRRM010000108.1:0-8502 GCA_038275915.1 Nitrospirales bacterium | reverse complement strand
GACGCGATGTTGAAGGAATACAAATCGGAATCCGGTCAGGAGGTCATCCCTCAAACTGGCGGACGACTTGAGGAGCTCCGTGAGCACAAGTGGTTCACGCATGCGAAGCGGCATCAGGCAGAGGGCTGAAATGAGAAAGGTGAGGGCGTCGAGATACAGTACATTTTGTGCTCCGATCAATGCGATGCCGATTCCGCTCATCGCAGGGCCCATCAACATCCCGATGTTCGTCGTGCTTTGAAGCAATGCATTGGCCGCCGTGAGCTGTGTCGGGCCGACGATTTGTGGGATGGCTGACGCTAATGCAGGTCCGAACACCGTTGAGACAATCGCAGTCAAGAACACCAGCACATAGAGCCCTTCTAACGACAATGCATCGGTAGCATAGAGAATTGGTATGAGCACGATGAGGAAGGTTCGAAGGAGATCGACCCAGATCATGACCTTTTTCTTTGATAAACGATCCAGATAGACACCGATCAAGGGTCCAAATACGAGGGGGGGAATCGTCTGGAGCAATCCGACGACCATCATTTTCAGCGCCGAGCCGGTCAGTTCATAGACAAACCAGAGCAGTGCTACTTTATTGAGCCCATCTCCGATTTGAGATATCAACTGGCCGGCATACAGCAACCTGAAATCTCGCGTTTTCATCAACTGCCAACCGGGAGCTGATGGCCCTGACGATTCTTTCGTTGTTACTTGTGCCGTTAGGTCATTGGCCATGATAGTTTCCTCGCGGACGCATCAACAAATCCCGGAAGCAGTCAGACCCGGTGTAGCGACTGGCTGTAAGTGATTTGTGAGCACAGTCGTTGAACGTCCAGTCATGATCCGTTCATAGACATCCAAGTAATTCTGTACCATCCGTTCTACTGTGAACCTCTGCTCAAATGTCTCCCGGCATCGGTTGCGATCGAGAGTTGAGACGTTCTGTACTGCGGCGATGAAATCGTCCATGCGTTCGCAGATATGACCGGTGATGCCGTCCTCGACTATTTCCGGGACCGATCCACGGTTGTAAGCCAGAACCGGTGTACCGCATGCCAGGGCTTCGATGAAGACGAGTCCAAATGGTTCGGGCCAATCAAACGGAGCCAACAGGGCACAGGCGTCTCCCAGGAAATCATTTTTTTCGGCATCGGTGATCTCACCGACCCATTCAATCAACGGGTGATCCAGGAGCGGTTCGATACGCTCTTTAAAGTAATCGCGGTCCACCGGATCAACTTTGGCGGCGATTCTCAATGGAATTCCGGCGCGCGTTGCGATGGCGATCGCCTGGTCCGGGCATTTTTCGGGCGCGATCCGTCCGAGAAAGGCCAGATATTGTCCCTGCCGCGGATGAAAGCTATAGAGATCACGTGGCAGGCCATGATGAACCGTGGCTTGCCAGTTAGCCCATGGGATGGGGCGACGTTGCGCGTCTGAGATCGACACCAAGGGAATTTCGGCAAACTCCCGGTAGACCGGTTCAATCTCCGGTAAATCGAGCCGGCCATGCAGCGTGGTAAGCACAGGAGCCTCGCAACGACGAGCAACCGGGAACCCGAGGAAGTCCAAATGAGAATGAATGAGATCGAAATCTTCGGCAGCGCCGAACGCTCGTTCAAGTAACAATGTCATCGGTGCTTCGCGATTAAAGCTGCGAGAGATCAGGCGAAGTGCCTCTGGGCAAATTGCATCCAGACGCGCGGTCGTCAAAGAGTCGCCACTCGCGAACAGCGTGACGTCGTGTCCTAACCGGACGAGTTCCTCAGTGATCCACGAGACAACCCGCTCAGTGCCTCCGTAACGTTGTGGCGGCACGCTTTCCCAAAGTGGCGCTACCTGTGCGATCCTCATTCTCTTCTCCTTTCGAGATTAAAAATAAAATTATGAGACGACTACTTTACTGACTGGCGCCTACATGAACCGACTCGTGCATTGAATGCTGGATAGCGAGGCGAAGCATCTGCAGGAGTACGCCCCGATCATAGGGCTTGTGAAGCCATGTGAAGGCGCCCTCTCGCATAGCTGTTGCTGCGATCTTGTCTGATTGATCAGCCGAGAGCAGCACGACTGGCGTATTGGGCCACAGGATTTTGCTGAGCGATAAAAAGTGTAACCCATCCATCACCGGCATCCGATAATCGGTGACGACGACATCAAAGGGGCGCTGTCTCATTTGCTCCAATGCTTCTGAGCCATCGTTGGCGGTGTAGACGTTATAGTTGGCATGTTTCAGCGATAGAGCGAGCACGAAGCGAGTCGCTTCATCATCTTCTACGACGAGCACATTGTTGTGTCGTTCATTCATGATGGGTGTCTCCTTCATGTATGACATGACCGGGGATATGTCGGTTCGGTGATTCATGCCTGAGGACAGAGCAAGTGCTGGACCGTAGAATTACTTGCAGGCCTTAAACACGTTAATGAGCGTAATTTCAAATGGATGGGAGCGTGAGGAGAGTGCAGCAGCGATAGGGATGCTTATCTGGCACGGAGCGTCTTGTCAGTGGACTCACGGAGGAACAAATAGAACCCCTTGTTCTCACTAGATATTTTCCAATGTATAAGTTGTCCCGTCGGGGGCAGTTCGTCCCAGCTTATTTCCTGATGAGCACGTCAATATCTCCTTTTCTTTGAATGAGGTCGACGCCCACTCCATGGGCATACCGCTGGATCGAAAGATCGACCGACGCTTGGCCGATTTTGAGGTTGGTGATTGTAATGTGCTGCAGAAAGTGCGGTAGAAGGGGTGTCGAAAACTGAATGATCGAGTCATGAGCTTGAATGGAGAGTCCCAGACATGCCTGTAGAAGGAGAAAGACAGAGGCTGCGGACCATGCTTGCGGGGAACAGGCGACAGGGTAGAGTGTGGGACTTCCGCCCTGGTGCCGAACAAATCCGCAGAACAATTCAGGCAGACGATGAGGATCCATATAGCGGCTGGCATCATACAGTCCGGCCATAATTTTAAGGGCCAATTGTTTGAAGTCGTATCGAGCGAGCCCCATTGCGATCAGGGCGTTGTCGTGCGGCCAAATTGAACCGTTGTGATAAGACATGGGGTTGAACCGCGCCTCTGAGGAGGCGACCGTTCGAATTCCCCATCCTGAAAAGAACTCTTTCCCCAATAGGGAACTGGCAACCCGCTGCGCATGCTCGGGAGTCGCAATGCCTGAAAAGAGGCAATGCCCGGCATTGGACGTGCGCACACGACATTGTTGCTTCTCCCCATCGAGGGCTAGCACATACAGCGAGAGTTCCTCGCACCAGAACGCTTCCTCGAATCGCTCCTTCAGCAGCCTGGCCTGCCGTAGGAGGCGAGTGGCCATTTCATGTTGTCCCAGTGCAGTGGCGAGTGTCGCCGCCCTTTGCTTCGCGTCATACACATAGCCTTGCACTTCACACAGGGCAATCGGTCCTTCTGCAGATCTGCCATCGGCATGAAACACCGCGTTGAATGAATCCTTCCATCCTTGATGGACGAGGCCGTTGTGGGAGCGCCTGGCGTACTCCACGAATCCGTCGCCGTCCCGGTCGCCCCATGTATCTATCCATTCTATGGCTCGGATAATATTCGGCCAGATCTTCTTGATGAAATCCATATCCCTTGTCCGCTCATAATAGGCCCCTGCCAGCACCACGAAGAGTGGGGTCGAATCGATACTGCCGTAATAGCATCCAAAAGGAACCTCACCGAGGGCCGCCATCTCACCTTTGCGACTTTCGTGAAGAATCTTACCCGGTTCGGCGTCCTGTTCAGGGAGAGTCTGCGTGGCTTGATGGGATGCCAGGTAGGAGAGCACCCCCTTGGCAATGTCTGGATTGATCCACAAGTATTCGAGTGCCGTAATGATGCCATCTCTTCCGAAGGGTGCGCTGAACCACGGCAGTCCCGCATAGGGATAGGGTCCCTCGGACGTTTCTGTCACCATCATTCGAATATCCTGGTATGAGCATTCCAACCATTCATTGAACTGGGTGTTGGAGGTTTCGATCAGACAGTCCGCGGTCTTGGAGGTTTCCACGCACTCCTTGGCTTCATGAAAGGCGTGCTCATATGAACGAGTGCTTCTGACCCGACCGATGGCTTCACAGGCGATAGTCAAGACCACAGTCGCCTCCTCTTTTGGCTGAAGAGGAAATGCAAAATCCATCAGCGAAGAAGATACCTTCTGCGGTTGTGGCGAGCACTCGATGTGTGTTCGTCGAGTCACTCCATCCAGTCCTTCATAGGCGAAATGAAGGCTGCCCGCATCCATCTTCTCGTCCAGGTAGCGGCCTCTTTTGGCCCGTGTTTTTCCGCGGACTTCGAAAATGTCTGTAAAATCCGCCGCAAATTGATAGGTGAATGCGATATCCAGAGGCGCTTCTCCATAATTGGCAATGGAGAGACGTTCGTAACAGGCTCCTTGCCAGAGGAATTTTGTGCGGAGGAGATATAGTGTGCCACGGGGCACGATGACGGTCCCATCGCGACAG
The DNA here is from genome assembly GCA_038275915.1 of Nitrospirales bacterium. Taxonomy (GTDB): domain Bacteria; phylum Nitrospirota; class Nitrospiria; order Nitrospirales; family Nitrospiraceae; genus Palsa-1315. The sequence goes on along the minus strand of JBBRRM010000108.1, from coordinate 4,032 downwards.
ACGTCAGGGTTGGTCAGATCGACCGCAAAGACGGCATTGTCGGCGCTGAGGGTGGAACTCAAATGCCCGGGCCGACTATTCCAGAGCGATAGGCCAAGATGAGAAAGAAATCGGGTCCCGTCGTCGTAGAGCCCCTGTTCAGTGCGCGGAACAGATTGAATATCTCCGTACCGGTCAAATACGGCGAAGGTCTCATCCTGTTTGAGCGCCTGAGTGCGGGCATCGATCATTTGAGATGTCGCTAGCACATAAAACTGGTCTTTGACGCGAATAATTTCTTCCAACGGAACCTCCTTTCGTCACACAAGATGCCGTAAATGGTTACGCGCTCTTGTATCCGCCCGCTAGGCATCGACGGCGTGTGGCTCTCCAACTCTGGTTCTTGAATCTGGCACGACCTGATGCTCATGAACCCATCGGCTCAGTCCGACAGCCGTGAGGGAGGTCGCGAACAGCATGAGTCCAATACCGACGATGCTCGTCCGTTCTCCAAACTCCTGAGTGATCCATCCGAACGTGGTCATACCGGCGATGGCGGCGACCATCGCGCCGGTCGTGTAAAGAGATAGCACGCGGCCAACCATAAATCTGGGAGTGATCTCCTGCATCACTCCCCATGCAATGGGCGTCAATGCACCTTTCCCTGCACCAATGATCCCCATCAGTATGAAGGCAAGGACAGGGTTGGACACCCAAATCAGGCCGCAAAGTGCGGCTCCGGACACCGCGCTCGATGTCGCAATAGCATACACCCGTTTGCTCAACTCCCACTGAGTCAGCCAAATGAGTGCGATCGACATCACGAAAAGGCCCATGCCAAGCGCCGACCATAAATATCCAACTTCGACCGGGCCCAGATCCCATAATTTCCCAACAAATACCGGAAATAGCGTCGCGAACGCGCTGGCTCCGAAGGTGTAAAAGGCGGCGATAAGCACGAGCAGTGGAATCACCCGCTGCTCGAAGAAGGCAAAGCGAATGCCTTCGACCAAATCGCGAGCTGTGGAAACAATTGAATTGCCTTTCGTGTGGGACAATTGTTCTTGAAAGAGACGTATGGGTACCAGACAGGCAGCAGAAATAAGATAGGTGACGGTATTAGCACAGAGGACCTCTTGCGAGCTCAAGGCTGCAATGCCAATTCCGCTGAGGGCCGGTCCCACGACAATGCCCAGACTCGTCGTACTCTGGAGCAATGCATTCGCAGCTGTAAACTGGTGACGCTTGACGAGATAGGGTACCGAGGCTGTGAGAGCCGGACCGAACACTGCGGAGGCCATCGCGTGGAGAAAGACCAGAACGTAGAGAAACTCCACGGTGAAGGTATCCATTGATACTGAGCAGGGAATGACACCGATCAACACCGCGCGCAGGACATCGGCCGCGATCATGATCGGTTTCTTCGGAAGCCGGTCGAGGTAGACCCCGATCAGAGGGCCAAAGAGTATTGGGGGCATTGTTTGTAGCAGCCCGATCATCGTCGTCTTCAGCGGAGAACCCGTGATCGAGTACACAAACCAGAGCAGGGCGAGTTTGGAGACTCCATCGCCGATCTGCGAAATCATCTGGCCCCACCAGACCAGTCCGAAATCGCGCGAGAGCAGCAGTTGCAGGCTGCTCTTGAGGGAATGCTCTCGCTCTTGCGTCGAACAGTCTGGGCTGTCAATCCGATGGAGAATCGTTTCCATTACACCAGTAGTATATTGTGAATGAGCAGAATGACCAATCTTTACTCCGTGCCCTCAATACGAACCGCGTGCGTCTTTACGGTCGTCACACCCGGAACCTGTCGGGCTGCTTCGGCCGCTTCCAGCACGATCACTTGGAACCGCGTTTTCCCGCTCAATTCAACGACCCCGTTCTCGGTCTTGATGTCGAAGTGTGCTGCGTCTAAGGTCGCGCTTTTTTTGAACCGTTCTCTGACGTATTCGGTGATGACCTGATCTCGTTTGTGCACATTCGTCTGATGCAACTCGGGCACCACCTCCAGCTTATTGACGACTGACTTCACCCCTTCAACTTGCCGAGCTATTTCCGCTGACGCAAGTTTTTCCGCCTCGCTGGATACCTTCCCCGACAGCACGACCTCCGGGCCTTTTGTATTCACTTCTATGGTGCACGAGGCTGTCCTGGGATCAGCGAGCAATGCCAGCTTCACCGTGAGAATAAGCGAACGGACAGGTGTATTCGATGCACTCGATCCCGGGTCATTGGTTAACTCTTTGGTTTTGGGCTCCTGTTTGAGTTCTGGGGGAGCAGGTTCAGGATTTTTGAGTTCCGGGGACTTAGGGGTAGTCTGCGGCGGGGAAGGTTTGATGTCCTGGGCCTTGGGCGCTGACTCCTCTGCATGAAGCTGCGTGGCCGAGAGGGGCACGCACAATAGAAGTACTGCCAGTATCCTTAATGCGCAAGACGAAGCAGCCATGGAAATTTCCTCCTGCTTCTCGATACGGTTTTGGCTCAATTGTTTGTGCCTGATATGGACAAATGGGCGGACATACATGTCCCCAAATGAGACGGGGCCGGGAGAGCTTCCCAGCCCCTGGTTTGTGTGTTCTGGGTGTTCACCGACGACCACCCTGCTACGGACGGAGAACCGGTCAGGAGCATTATTCCGTCTTCTTAATGGAGAGAGCTTCGCCGTTCTGCGCCGCCAATACCTCTACTTGGTCGCCCACCCTGAGATCCTCATCAACCTGGGTCCTATCATTGACGCGAAACTGAATGGCCTCGTCCCCGGCAACTTGCGCGACGTATAGGTGTTCTATGACCAGAAATGCATCCTTCTTGCCGTCTGACGGATCTTCCACGATTTCCACATTACCCTCGATCATGACCACTTCTCCTGTAAGAGTCAGCCCTTTACCAAGGGGCACTGAAGTGTTTCCGGCCCGTTCGTCGTCACGAGCTGCGGCGAGGCCCGTCACACTGAAGACAGCCATGCTGCCCAAAAGCATAAATAGGATCAATCCCTTCGTGAATCCTGATCTCATGTGGGGTGAATTCATGATGGACCTCCCTCCGTTGCACTGTGAGACTACGGGGCAAGCACCTTGCACAAGTTTAAGATTGCTTCCGACACCTTCGTCTTTGCAAGTGATAGTCCCTTTAAAAATGTGAATGCTTCTTCAGGCAGAACACCCACATCTTCAATAGGATAGGAATCTCCAGATTGTGCCGGGCATTGAGTCACTCGGAGGAAAGCCGGTGACAACCTGTCCTGTAGATGCGGAAGAGTGTTGGCCTAACCGATGGTGCCATCAATGAATTCTTGTCAATGACCCATTTGTCCTTCATGCGCAATTTGTCCAAGCAATCAGCGACGCATCATGTCGCGGCGTCGAACGCTGCCTGTGATCTCGCCGTGAAAGTGATAGCTCACAGCGCCGGTCATAGTGGACAGGTCAGGCCCTCTGGTCGATTTACATACGCGAGAAGTGCAGGGTACGATGGTCGGGAAAGTCTTGGGTTGAGGACAAGGATGCGACTATCCGTAAAAGTGTCTCTCGTTCTTATTCTGATCGTGGGGATATCAGCGGCTTCGGTCGAATATTTCGACCGTCAATATAGTAAGAGCTTTATCCAGGGCAACTATCTTCAAGAGATCATGGCTGTGGTTCGGCAGGTAGGAGCCGAAATGACCGCGCCTGCGGATCTTCATGACCGGACAGCACGAGAACTGGAAGTCAATCGGTTGAGGGCGAATCGTCCGGACCTTTTGGATGTGGCGTTGTATGCACTGCCGGAAGATAAAACCGGGCCACCTTTTCTCGTCGCCAACGCGGGGATTACGGATTCTCCCAGTCTCGAAGATGCCCCTGGGTTAGTCACGCAGGCGCTTTCGAAGAACCAGTCGATCAGCGATGTGAGAAGTTGGGAAGTAACGCATCGTGTGAACGTCGCTTCTCCTCTGACAATCGATGGGCGACTCGTTGGCGCGACCTATGCGACCTTTTCGACGTCCCTCTTTGACGACCTCCAACGGTCACAGCACCGCCTTGAGCTGACCAGGATTTGGGTCAAAGGTTTGGT
>JBBRRM010000107.1:0-8571 GCA_038275915.1 Nitrospirales bacterium | reverse complement strand
AACTTGGTGGTCTTCAGCGGCCATGTCAGCTCTTCGTCCGGTCCAATAATCGTCCTATGGTTGCCTTTATAGTTCACGGGAGCCTTGTACCATTCTGGGGGAATGGGCTGCCCACGCTTCTTAGACGTTGCCGCAATGTGGTCTTCGAAGGCGATGAAATCGCGCAGAGATGATGGATTGGGAAGAGGGGAAATCATCCGGACGCCTGTGGAGTGATACCAGATCGTTTCTCCCTTCGAGCCCTTGACCGATGGACCAAGGCTCGCGACATAGTCGAATGCTCGCCGTGCTGCTGCCATGGTTGAGGGGCCGCCCTCAAGGAGCTCAAGCATGGTGGGAGGCACCTGTGCATTGGCCAGGCGGTACGGCTGTACTTCCTGTTGGTCGGCCAGGAACCTGACATAGGCCATGTTCAGATCGATGAAGTGCTTGTCGCAGAGCACCCCAACCCTCGTGAAGGTTCCTACAGGCGTCTCCACTTGAAAGCTGCATAGCTTCATCGTCGACTCCAACTCAAGGCGTAATCTTTTAATTCGACGGACTCCAGTTCCGGCAGGACAGTCCAGGAATCGCGTGATTCGATCATGACCGCAACCTCGTCCGTCTCTGTTTTGCTCATGCTCGCCTCGACCGCTTGCGGTTGCGGTCCATGGTGGATCCCCTGCGGATGCAGCGTCAGCATCCCCTGTTGAATTCCGGCGCGGCTAAAAAAATTTCCCTGGTGATAGAACAGCACTTCGTCGTAATCCATGTTGCGATGGTAAAATGGGACGCGCAGCGCTTGTGGGTCGCTTTCTAAGGGACGTGGTGCGAATGTTGAAATGAGCGTTCCGCCGGCCTGAAAGGTCGCATGGACGCTGGGAGGGAGATGATAGCGGGCGCTCGTGACTGGTCGGAAGTCGCGCACGTTGAGTTTGGCCACCCAGAGATCTCCCTTCCAGCCGACCACATCCATCGGATAAAAGGGATAGATCACGCTGGTGTATTCGCCGCGACGCTTGATCTGCACTTCCCACTCGCAGGGTGCCCCCGCATGATCGTCGGGGTTTCCAGCCAGTTCGGGGGAGCTAAGCACTCCCTTGTCAAATAAGGCGTGGTGGCCGAGCAGGCCCCGTTCCGGTATTTCTACCGGCTCAGGCGTTTCGATGATGAGGAATAAGGACGGGCGTGATTCGATGATGGTCCGGTAGGTGGTCCCTTTAGGGATGACGACATAGTCGCCGGGTTCGTACGATAACTGCCCGTAGTCGGTCTCGAATTGTCCGGAGCCGCAGTGAACAAAATACACCTCGTCGCCGTCGGCATTGCGGACGAAGTAGGGCGTTGTCTCGACACGTCGTGAAAGAAACACTCGCGCGTCCTGACTGCGGAGAATCTCGACCGGACGGGCATCAGATGTGCGTTCATCCGGGGTGGGGAGTGCTGCACAGTCAAACGCGCGGGGACGCAGGGGGCCGTCCAGCCTTACCCAGTCGGTTGGAGGATGTGTCCGATAGAGATGCGAGGATGGGCCGTTAAACCCGCGGCGACCGTGTTCTTCTTCACATTGTCCTTCGGGAATCCCCACATGGGCTTGCTTGGGAACGTGACCTTTCTTCTGGAGGTACATCACAATCCTCCCTGCTCATGTCACCCGAGAAATCCACCCGCGACTTCCGCGGAATTCGGATACGGTCACGAGGCGCGTTCCAACGATGGGTGCTCTTCTTTCACGGGAATGGGAGTCGATTGGTAATCAATAATCGTCTGTTCCACGCCGGCCATCTGATCGCGTTCGATGTCTTTGTAAAGGGCTTCGACGGTACCACGGACGAAGGTTGTAGACTTTTCTTCGCCGTGTTCCCGCTGGGTGAGTTCGAGGAAAAAACCGCTTGCCGGAAACAGGGGGTAGGTGAACCGTTGCTTAAGAGGCCCGAACCCATCCCGTCCTTCCTTCAGCGGTCCGCTGAATTGCACCCCATGGGATTCCCATTCCCGGCTGACCGCTTCAATGTCCTCGACCTCGATCGCAACATGCTGGACACCCTGCCCATACTTCTCGATAAAGTCGTTGATCTGTGATTTAACCAGTTTGTCACGGCCCTGCATGAGCGCAACCTTCGCACTCCCGCGCTGAACGACGACGGTATTCATGCTGGACCGGTCGCTGCCGATGTCTCGGGCGGACCAGATCACATCAAATCCAAGAATCTTCGTGAATAGATATTCAACCGCCTCGAGGTTCTCGACGCACAAAGTAATATGATCGATACCTATGTGCTCTTTCATGATACAGCCCTCCTTCCAAACCCGAAGGCGATGAATCGAAGGTCATTATGTTCAAGTCCATTCATGCCCACCAATATAACAAATATTAAATATTATGCAATATAGAAATAATATTAATTTACTAGACATTGTCGCCATGTAAATTCATATATATGGCCTGTGCCACACGAAATGCTTGTAAATGAGCAATTGTTAATATTTTCTGGGTTGCGAAAAGTAATAGTAAAGGTATATTATCTTTCGACAATGGTACGTATTGCGCGTCTCAAGGACAAGTCTGCTGTGGCGAGCGGAGGTGCATCATGTCCTTCTATCGGGAAATGCGCCAATATGTTCTTGGTCATGGGGCTATCAATAATGTGTATTTGGATCGTTTTCAGCTGGGTGATTTGAAGGACGAAGAGTTCCATCAGTTCGCCGTCGAATTCTACAATTTTGCCCGGTTCTTTCCGAAGATTCTCGTGGCGCAACTCATCAACACTGAAGACGAGACTGTGGCGAATGAACTTACAAAGGTTCTGTATTCAGAATTGGGTGATGGCCATTCAGAAAAGCGGCACGAGTTGCTGTATCGAGATTTCTTGCGGTCGATCGGGACCGATGTGCATCAGGCAATGACGCACTCAATCCTGCCCTCGACAAAATCCTACCTCGAAGGCATGGAGCAGCTCTACAGCAGTGGAAATCACGCCGTCGCGCTGGGGGCCTCCTTTGGGCTGGAAAATATGGCGATTACCATGTGGGATCATTTGATTCCCGGACTGACACGTTTGCGAGAGGCCCGCTATCCCTCTATGGACATGACCTATTTCACATTCCATCGGGAGCTCGAGTCTGATCACGAAGAGGCGATGGAAAAGGCAGTGGCAGCAATTGATGGGAACAGCGACGGGGGATCCGGCGCCCTATCGATGCAAGAACGGGAGGACTTCCACGGCGGCGTCAAGACCGTCCTGGACTATCTCGAAGGGTTCTGGATGGGGCTGGAACAAGGGGCGATCAGCTTCGACAAGGCATGGAGGGGCCAAACGCAACGCCGCGCAAGTTAAGCTAGGAGCGATGCAACAGATCGGATGACGGGTCGAGGATTCGTACGCAGCGGTCATGGAGCGTTGGATTCTGGCGTTCCTGCCATCTTCAATTATCCGGCCTGGCCTGTGCCGAACCTTCGACGATGCTCCGCGGCATGTTTCAAGCTCACGTAAGAATATCTCCTTTTCGTGTCGGACCCGGCGCAAGAACGGACCCAGATACTTGCACAATTGGGAGTGGGAATTTTGTGTTTATCGCTCGATTTGAAGGGGAGTAGAAGTGATGTCCGAAATCTCCGGTTATTTCGATGCGGTAAAAGATCGTTACCATCTTAGCAGCGATTATACGCTGGCCAAGAAACTCGGCATCGCCCAGCCGGAGGCAAACTTAATGCGGCGAGGTTTGAAGATTCCGAAGCCAGAGCTCTGTATCAAAATCGCAAAGCTCCTTGAAAAGAATCCTGTCGAACTCCTTCTCATCGCACAAAAAGACAAGGCCCCGCCTCAGGCCAAGGAATACTGGACGCTGGCCCTCACCGCCGTGGACGTCATGTTGCATGTGCCCAAAAGTCCCAAATACATCCCCCGCAAAGTGGAAGCCATCGGCCAGGAACTTCGGCAACTCGAATCCCAAACGTTGATTTACGAAGGGGCGGCGGCCAATGCCGAAGCGGTACGGTTGATGGAAACGGCTGAAAAGTCGGTCGATTCGATCATGGAGCGATGGAACATCTGGAAGAAGGGTGAGGCGCTCTATCCTAATTATCTCCTGGCTAATCAGGCGGCGGCCCGGCGCGGGGTGAAAATCCGCCGGATCTTGATCCTGACGCATGAGCAGATGCGACAGGACACGTTGGTTGCTGATGCGATCGAGGTCATGGATGATCAAGCGCGCACCGGCATTAAGATTTTTTTTGCCTTCAGGGAGGAGTTAGAGCGGTCGCTGGCGTTCCAGCGATTTCAAGAGGACTACCGAAAGCAGGGGGCCGCGGAGGATGTCAACGCGGCGATGTTCGATGTTGAGATTCTGATCTTCTCTCGTACCTACGGCACGGTACCGCTCGGTGTGGTGGGTAAGCCGACGCAGATTACAATGGTCAACGAGTTAGAAATTACCTGGAAGCCGGATCTGCTCCGTGATCTGAATCCGGACCCCCTCTTCGACATGACTCGATATGTCTTTCCCTATGAAGGCCCGAAAACGTTCAAGAGTGAAGTGGCACGCTTCAAGAGGTCACGTCATGAAGTTTCCGTCTGAACCCTTCAAGATTAAAGTCGTGGAGCCGATCAGGCGGACGACGCGCGAAGAGCGAGATCGAGTGCTGCAAGCCGCCGGGTACAACCTGTTTCAGGTTCCGGCGGACAGTGTCTACGTGGACCTGCTCACGGACAGCGGCACGTCGGCCATGAGCGATAATCAGTGGGCGGGGATGATGCTCGGCGATGAATCGTACGCCGGCAGCAAGAATTATTATCACTTCGAGGAGGTCGTCAGGTCGATCTTTGGCTACCGGCAGGTGATTCCTACTCACCAGGGCCGCATGGCGGAGAATTTGTTGTTCTCGACCGTGGTCAAATCCGGCATGTGCGTGCCGAACAATATTCACTTCGATACGACACGCGCCAATGTCGAACACCAGGGCGCCAAGGCGCTGGATGTCGTGATTAAGGAGGCGTATGACCCGCATTGCGAGGCGCCGTTCAAAGGCAACATGGATCTGGTACAGCTGGAAGAGGCCATCAATCGAATCGGGCGTGACCGTATTCCTCTGGTGATGATCACGATTACCAATAACAGTGGCGGTGGCCAACCGGTCTCTATGGCGAATATCCGTGAGACGCGCGCACTCGTGAACCGCTATGGGATTCCGCTGTTCTTCGATGCCTGCCGGTTCGCGGAGAATTGTTTCTTCATCAAAGAACGGGAGTCAGGGTATGCGGACACATCCATCATCGACATTGCGCACGAGCTGTTTGGCTACGGCGACGGCTGTACGATGTCGGCCAAGAAGGATGGTCTCGTGAATATCGGCGGATTTCTCTGCTTGAACGACGATCAATGGACGCAGGACATTACAAACCTCTTGATCCTTGTAGAGGGTTTTCCTACTTATGGTGGACTGGCTGGCCGTGATTTAGAGGCTATGGCCCGTGGCTTGCGCGAAGTGTTAGATGAGGACTATTTGAGCTTCCGCATCGGGCAGGTCCGCTATCTCGGTGAGATGCTTGACCAGGCAGGTGTCCCGATTCTTAAACCCATTGGCGGCCATGCGGTGTATCTCAATGCGAAAGAGTTTCTCCCGCACATTCAGCAGGCACAATTTCCCGCCCAATCACTCACCGTCGCCCTCTATCGGGAATACGGAATCCGGGGAGTCGAAATCGGGACACTCATGTTCGGCACGAAGGACGGGGTGACTGGTCGAACGATCCATCCAGAACTCGAGATGGTGAGGTTGGCGATTCCACGTCGGGTTTACACGAACATGCAGATCACCTATGTCGCAGAATCGATCATCGAGCTGTACCGGCGGCGCCAGGGGATTCGCGGTCTTGCCTTGACCTATGAGGCGCCTGTTCTGCGTCATTTCACGGCGCGATTCGAGGAGCTTCACGAAAGACCCAGCTTACGGCAAGCGGCATCGTAGGGGGACATTTGCGGCATACCTGGTCAAAGGCCTCGAACGAATCAAGGAGGCTTGCGAGTCGCGATTCGTCATTTCTCCACCAAAGGCACAATCCCTTCCTCTAGCCATGCATACTCGCCGCTCATGATTGTCTTTGACAGGCGATAGACGATGGTGTCCTTCTTATGTTTGTGGATTCTTTTCGCGGAGGAAGAAGGAGCCAATTGATCCGCCATCTCCTGGCAAAAGTAGTTGGCAAGCTCAAGAATGCCTGGTTTCGCTCGCATCTCTGGTTGGGACGCATACCAGAGTATCGCAGCCATAGGAAAAAGCCGGAGGCTGTCGTTCACTAGATGTTGCAACAAGAGTTGCCTGTTGTGCAGGCTCTGCCGGTGGCGGAGCGTCGCGACGAGCGTGGATCGTGTCAGGCTTCCGGAGGACGATTCGATGAAACGAACCCACCGGGCATATTCCTTTCCGAAAAGCATAGACGTGCGTAGGGAATGTAAGAAAGGGACAGATGAGTGGAGCGCCATGCGAGCATAGTACAACGGAGCCGAGATTTTCCGAGAAGGTGATCCTTGGAGAAAGGCGATGCCCTGTTCGATATAGGGCGAGAGGGCCTCGCGCGCCATCCAAATGCGCAGAATCTCACTCGTCCCTTCCCATACCAGATTGATGCGCGCATCGCGAAGCATACGCATGACGGGAATGCCGAGTTCGCCGCTCTTGCGTTGCGACTCAACGGTCATGAATCCTCGTCCACCGCGCACTTGGAACAGGTCGTTGACCACCTCCCAGTACCACTCGCTGCCGATGATTTTGGCTGCAGCAGACTCCAGTCGGAGATCACCCTTCTTGTTAGCCCAGGCTCCGCAAAAGGCCATCACGGCGTCAAGTGCCAGTGTATAGGCGGCGGCGCGGCAGATTTTTTCTCCAATGAGACTGTGTTCGCCAATCGGCTTGTTCCACTGGACGCGCCTGCGCCCCCACCAGCGCATCACGGACAAGCACTGTTTAAGGCCCCCCGAACAGGCGGCTGGGAGCGTCAAGCGCCCGACGGTGAGCGTGGCGAGTGCGATCCTCAGGCCGTCCTCTTCGTTGCCCAGGCGATTTTCAAGAGGGACGTAGACGTTGTGGAACGTCGGTGCGCCGTTGAAGATGCCTCTGACACCTTCGAAACGCAGACGGGTGACGGAGCACCCTGGCCATTGGGTTTCAACGATGAAGGCCCCATATCGCTTCTGTGCCTGAGAGTCTTGAAGTTCCTCTGGCCGATCAACGATTCGTGCGATGACGACAAGCATGGAGGACACAAACTCGCCGTCCTGCTTGGCAGAATTTGTAATGAAAAATTTTTCTCCCGTGATGCGATACCCGACGGTCCCCCCGTTGTCCGTGACGCGGACAGCGTAGGTTTCTACTTTTGAGATGTCGCAGCCCACGTTGCGTTCCGTGAGTGCAAATCCTGAAATCTCCCCTCGCGCCAGCCTGGGGAGATACTTGGTCTTCTGCGCTTCTGTTCCAAAGAGGCGCAGCGGTTCTGGAACGCCGATCGATTGAGCGGCCGACAACAGCACAGTGAGCGATGCATCAAAACTTCCGCACAGAGTGGCAACTTTCTGATATTCGTATTGGGTCAACTCCAGTCCGCCGAAGCGTCTGGGAATCTTAATGCCAAAGGCTCCGAGTTCAGCCAGGGTTTTCAAGACCGGCTCAGGTAGCTCCCCCTCACTGTCCACTCGTTCAGGATCCATGGGGATAAGTGCAGCCTTGAATCGTTCCAGGAAGTCCAGGGCGGATTGACTCGTCTGTGGAATGCCAATTGAGGTGAAGAGCTCCCATCGGACATCGGTTTCAAATAATCCAGCAAGAAACCCGGAATAGGCGGCCTTGTCACGAGCGGTCTCAGCCACCGCGACGGACCCTTGAAACACATCCGGTTTTTTCATGTGCGGCATTTCCTTGGCGGCATTCTGTGGTGCGAGCGCCCGGTCATCTTTGTAACCTTACCACCATTCACCCCGTTTTTGTCCTGAAATAGGACGGACAATACCCTACTTAATTTGGCGCGCCCCATGCTGCTAGAGACGAGTCGAGTTGGGGCCGCCGTGTTAGAATGAGGCGTAGGTTCAGCATGTTTTCGCATCGACGAGTTTAAGAATTTCAATCCGGAATGCAGAGGGGGAGTGCATCATGCGTAATGTCGTCGTCGTCGACGGGTTTCGTACCCCTCTATGTAAGGAAGGAACAGATTTCCGCGAGACGGATGCGGAAGTGCTTGGCGCCTGGGTCGTACGCGAAATGATCACGAGATGTCACCAATGGAATCTTCCGCTGAACACGATTGATTGCGTGTTAGGGAGCAACGTGGCAACGCCTATGCATGCGGTGAATCCGACGCGGGTCGCAGCCGTCACCGGTGGACTTCCCGCGGCCATCCCCGCCGATACGGTAGCCGGGAAAAACTGCGGATCCGGAGTGACGGCGCTCTACTATGCAAGTTTGCGCATCAGGAGCGGCGATGCCGACACGGTGCTTGCGATCGGCATGGAGTCGATGAGTCGAATTCCGATTGTATACCACCAGACTGTCGCTGACCTTTTTCTCCAGTACGGCAAGGCCAGAAGCCTCCGGGAACGTAC
>JBBRRM010000106.1:0-8593 GCA_038275915.1 Nitrospirales bacterium | reverse complement strand
TCCGCGCTCGGCAAACGCGGCGCTGACGGTCGTCAAAAAGACGGCCGGGGCATCCACTGCGGTCGTCTTGTTGGCCGGAGGCACGACAAGGATCGAGCGCGGTTGATGGTCGAAAAAGTTCGTGTATTCCGGTGGGGGTGGCATGGACGTGGCGCAACCGGAGAGCCATAGGGAGACGCCGGCAACGACGAGAAACGAGAAGGGTCTCATGGCGTGAGTTTCTTCTCCTTCTCTTGTTCCTTCCGTCCCTGAATCCGGGAGACCATCGTCTGCATCAACGGGTTCGATTCCGGATACAACGCCGCTTCTTTCTGCAACTCCCCGATGGCCTCGTCGGCTCTTCCTTGCTTGAAGAGCAGATACCCATAGTCGGCATGGATGCCGGGTGCGATTTTCATATGAGCGTCCTGAGCGTCATTGATCGTGGCGAGCAATGCAGTCGCGGAGTCGGCTTCGCTCCCGGCTCCCGCATGCTGCTGACGGGAAAAGAGACTGTCTTCATAAGAGCCCCAGTAGAACTGGGTAGAAGGGGCGCATGCTCCGATGCTCAAGGCGCATGCCAGCAGGATGGTGAAGCTGGAAAGGCGTGGCATCATCGAACGTCGATGGTGCGGGTTGAACCGGTTCCAATAAATACTTTTTGTTTGAGACGCACGAGACCGGCTTCTCGGATTTCGATCTCGTGTGTGCCCGGGGTGACGCCGAGTTGGCCGCCGTCTCGATAGGCTTCTCCGGTTCCGATCGCGTTGCCGTCCAAGAAGATTTCCTGAGGGCCGGAGATATTGGAAAATCGAATGTATCCTTCGTCTTTGTTCTGATCGACGTTCGAGGTGGTGGTTTGTGAGACAGGCCCGAAGAGAGGCGCAAACAGACCGCATGCGGACAGGAGCAGGACGCCGAGCAGGAACAGGCTGCGCACTACGATAGTCGTCATGGACGGCTCCTTCCCTTAGAACTGGATCAAATGATCGCTCGTTGGTGGCGGTCCGTTGACGATCCGGCAGACCGATCCTTCGTTGGTCTCCGAATCCCCGAAGAATGAGAGCACTTCCAGTTCGCCCACCTGGGAATGGGGCAACTGGATATTGAATCCCGTTTGCGGGCTCTTGATGACTTTGCCTGGGGCCATCACTTTCAAGTGGTCGCCTGCCCGCAATCCCTGGCGCGATCCGCCGGAGACCATCACGTTGGGACCTTCCACCGTCAGGATGCTCGTGGTCCAGGGTTTATCGGCCAGTTTGTTGATCAGCTTATCGATGAGATTGACCACCGCTGCCGAGAGGGCTTTGTCGTTCAAGGTCGAATCAAAGGTTGCACGGTCGCCGAGTCCGAGGATCGTCGATTGTTCGAGCGTGGCGTCTCCGGCTCCGTCATCGCTGAAGAAGGCGTGCCCGGTGCGAGGATCGACCAGCCGAGCGTTCACTTTGGCGTGGGCGATCTGCTGCCGCGATCGGGAAAACATTTGGACCTCACCGACGTCCTTGCGGCCGAACTCGGCAATGGAACCGAAGATGAGCGCATCGACTCCGACCATGCTCTGTTTGAATTGCTCGCGGCTGAGCCCCATCAGTTCGCTTTCTGCTTCGAGCTTGTTGAGATCCTGGCGTTCGAGGACGATAAATTTTCCCGATCGAGTTAACTCGGTGGACAGCATGTCGGCGGCTTGTTTGCCGAGCCGATCGAAACTGGGATCCCGGTTGTAGGCTTCGCCGAATAAACTCGACGACATAGCGCGCGCCTCATTGGTGAACCGGGCCACCGCGACCTTTCGCTTGAGAATGCGGGCCGACATGTTGGATGAATCCCCGGACAGATTCGTCGGTGCTTGGGCGGCCGGGTTTGGCGCGCTGGGACGGGAAGCCACCACTTCTCGTTTGTCATAACTGGCGCAACTGGTACACAACAGAAGGGAAGCAAGGAAGAAGGAGAAACGTCTCATAGTCACCTCAAGCAAAGACGGCGGTGGTCTGGCCTCCAATCAATTTCACGGTAGCAGAAACTTGGTGTGCGGGCAACCGACGGTTCCGTAGAGAGTATAGGTAGCGCCACGTCACAGGAATCTTCAGGTACAGCAGGAGCGATCAGGAATGAGGAGACAGAATGGGGAGGGGTGTATGCGGCAGCTGTTCGACGAAGCGCGTGGCCTCAGTCAGACTGAATCCCTTGTGCAGGCGCACGAGCCTGATCGCCTCGATTTTCCGGCCCTGGATCAACGCCGCGTGGATACTGTCCATCACCATGTCAGAAGACGAGGAATTCAGCCGAAGAACGGTTCGGATTCTGGCGGCGATTGCTTCGTACTCCACCTGCATGCCACCCGAGTAGGCGATCGTCAGCGGGAGTTCTCCTTGATCTGTGACCAGGGTCACACGACAGGAGGGAGACACGGCATCGCTGCCTAACGCTGTTTGGATAATGACAGACTTCACTCGAGTAAAGGGCAGGGAGCCGTGCTGCGTCGCGAATATCCGAATGCGAAACCACCGCACCAGACCCAAGCCCGGGTCAAATTCGAAGCGGGTCCGTTCATACGTCACGAGGAAGCCGAGCAGAAAAAACGCGGTGCCAATCAGCGAGGCGGATTCATTCAGGTCGAAGGAGCCGTGCAAGGCTCTGCGAACAGTCGGCACCGTACACAGTGTAGCCCCGAACAGCAACAGCCAGTCAAAAAACCTAGATGTTGACGTCACGGTCAGCACGCCGTCCGGCTCAGTATGGTGCTGCATACTTATTAAGGATAGCAGATGGATTGACGGCTCCAGATGTGAGGGTTTCAAAACCGGTACGAGAGCCCGAAGAGATAATGCCGGGCGGTCTGAGTCATATCGAGCCGGCCAGAATCTCCCATCCCGAAAATGCCGTGCTGTCGGAAGGCGACTCGGTCTTGCGAGAACCGCCACTCACTGAAGAGTGCAACGTGTGCTGAAATCAGGACTGCGAGCCCTGCCCGCACCGTCCATCCCACCGCAGGCGACCAGCCGCTCAGAGTAATCGGTGATCCGGGCCGAAAATCAGCCGACACGCGATGGAAGACAAGCGTCGGGCCAGCGCCGAGGTAAGGTTGCACATGCCCATGAGGCCTTTCGGGCGTGGTCCACAGCGGAAGGCGCAGCATTGGAGTGGGCGAGAGAGAAACGGAGTCGAGCTGCACAGAGGCCGAACAGGTTCGATAGTACGACATATCTCCGGCGACGCCGAACCAGGACAGGCGGTCAAACCAATAGCCCCCTCGCCCACCCGCAGTTAAACCGTGCTGAGCGATCAGAGACCGGATCCTCTGAGTCGAGGTCGTGCAGTTCACGAGGAAACAGGTCCGCTGAGAAGCGGAAACGTCCATATTCCGGCTCTGAGACCATCCGCCATACAGATCGGCGAATGACTCGGCCCAGACTGTACCGGCAACGTGCAGCGCTAGCCAGGCAGCGAGCAGTATGATGAATTGCACGCGCATCGCTCGCGTCTCTCGCCACGCTATGGCTGCAAATCAGCTCCAGTAACGTCCCACGGGTGCAACCTCTTTGCCGGAGCGAAATGGATCATCTCGCTAAAAAGATCCTCATAGCTATGGAGATCAAGAGCCGGCCGAGCGGAGGTCGCGGAAAGGGCGTGGAGGATGCGAGACAGAGTGCGCAGCCTTTGCGCGTCATCTGCGGCATTTCCTCAACAGACGCAGGCGCGGGGCCTCAACCGGAGCTGTTCGGCGCATCATTGGCAGATGATGATCGGGCAGGGATGAGCGAGGGCTTCGGCGCCGTGCGCTCTTTTGCTCACCGTGCCGGTTCGTGACGATGATACGATGGGCCATGTCCTCCGCACCAAGTCCTCCTATCAATACGAGCATCCCTCAGAGGATGGACCGCTTGCCATGGTCGCGCTGGCATATGTTGGTGGTGACGGCGCTCGGCATCACCTGGGTGCTGGATGGACTCGAAGTGTCCATTGTGGCCGCGCTCGGTCCCGTCCTCACGCATACCACCACGTTGCATTTGACGGAGTCCGAAGTCGGGCTGACCGCATCGGCCTACTTGGCCGGGTCTGTTCTCGGGGCAGTCATCTTTTCCTATCTCACAGATCGGCAAGGGCGGAAGAAATGGTTCATGATCACGCTATTCCTCTACCTGGCTGCCACCGTGATGACGGCATTGTCCTGGAATCTGTGGAGCTTCATGTTCTTCCGTTTCTTGACGGGCGCGGGCATCGGTGGGGAATACGCGGCAATCAATTCCGCGATCGACGAACTCATTCCCGCGCGCTGGCGCGGGCATACGAATCTCATGATCAATGGCACCTGGTGGCTTGGTGCCGCAGGCGGCGCGCTCCTCACCATTGTGCTCCTGAACCCCTCTCTCATTCCGGAACAGCTGGGATGGCGGTTGTGCTTCGGCTTAGGGGCAGTTCTGGGCGTGAGCATCGTGCTGGTCCGGCGATTCATCCCGGAAAGTCCGCGTTGGCTCATGACTCATGGGAGGGTAGTGGAGGCAGAGGCGGTCGTCTCCAGTATCGAGGAGCAGATCTCGCGGGATGAAAAATTGACCTCGCTGCCGGGGGCCGAAGGCTCGATTACCATCTATGCGCGACCCCATGTAACATTGGCGACCGTGGCCCGCGAACTCTGGACAACCTATCCCAGACGCACGATGCTCGGCGTCGTCCTTATGACGACACAATCGTTTATGTACAATGCTATCTCGTTCACCTACCCTTTTGTGCTCACGAAGTTCTATGCCGTGCCAAGCAGCAGCATCGGTCTCTATATTCTCCCGTTCGCTCTCGGTAACTTCCTCGGTCCGCTGCTGCTCGGCCGCTTCTTCGATACCATAGGCCGCAAGCCGATGATCACATTCACCTATGCGGTCGCCGGTTGCCTGCTCGCGGTGACAGGGTACCTGTTTTGGCAAGGCGCGTTCACTTCCGTGACTCAAACGTTGGCCTGGTCCTGCGTCTTTTTCTTCGCTTCGGCTGGTGCCAGTGCAGCCTATCTGACTGTCAGCGAGATCTTTCCCATGGAAATCCGTGCGATGGCCATCGCGTTTTTTTTCATCGTGGCGCAGGGAGCCGGCATCGTTGCGCCGTGGCTGTACGGGAAATTGATAGAAGAATCGGCCACGAGTATTTTCTACGGCTATCTACTCGGAGCAGCGCTGATGATCGTGGGTGCGCTCGTGGAACTGTTGGTGGGCGTCAAGGCGGAACGGCAGTCACTTGAATCTCTTGCGACACCGCTCTCCGCGCAGAAGATATCGCAAGAAGCAGTACCTTCTCCGTAGTTCGTTCGCTAGGACAGTGGTATTCGCACGTTACGTCGCTCGCACACGATCTCCCACGATCCCCATTACTGATCAGACTGGACGTAATGGGTCGCGGTTCCCTTCTGATGATCCGGCAGCCGGATCATATAGTGGCCTTTGACGCCGAACGTCACCAGCACCTTGCCCTGCCGGCTCAGCCGATCGACCTCATCAAATACCAGGCCCCAGGACAGATCGGGAAGACTTTTCGTCAAGGTGTTCAGGTCGCACCCATGCATGCGCTTAACTTCGCCGAGAATGCGATTCGTGAGAGGGTTTTTTGAAGCCATGATCAGGTCCTCCCTTTTCAGGTTCGAATCCTTACCGTCACCTCCGGCTCAGAACATTTCCCGTTATGATCCTTTTTTTCCTTGTGAAATAGGTCGTCAGATTGCCCGAAGCGAGTCACCCGAGCGACCGGGGGAGAGATTCGTTCGCAAGGGTCAACCGTAATCGGCAGATACGACGGAGTCTCCGTGGCCTGATTAGGATTCGGTTCAAATACAGAGAAGACAGGCGGCACCAGGATTGGTGCCAAAAAGGAGAGTCGGAGGCTGACGATCAACATGGGGACCCTCGTTCGAAAGGATCCGCATCAGGATGTAAACGGCTACGACAACATTCCGGCGTCGGAGTGAAAGGGACTGCGGCAAGGTCCGGCGCGCAGGAGGACGGCAAGGAGCGTGCGGAAGAGACGGCAGCCACCGTCACTGGAACGTCGAGTAATTATGCTACTGCTAGAAAGATATGCGGTCAAGAGCCGACGAGTAAAGGGAGCGGGAGGTTCGAAAGTCCCGACTAGCGGCTGCGATGTCCCCCGCCGGAATGTCCTCCAATCCCGCCAAAGTGCTGTGGACTCAAGCGTTGCGGATTCATGTGCGGCGCCTGGTGTGGGGCAAAATACGGCGCGCGAGCCACGGGAGGATTCGGTTGTGCCAGATGTCGCGGGTGGGCCTGGTTGAGTGTCGGGGGCAGGGGTGTTGAGAGGCGCGACGGCGCGGTCGAGGGATTGACCTGGTTGAAATTCGGAGCAGGAGCATACGATCTTGTGAGCGGACTTTGGTGGAGGGGAGGCGCAAAGTGCTGCGGAGTCGGCGGAGGAACGAGCAAGGAAGAATGCGGACGGAGAAACGGCACAGCGCCTGGCGGAGTAGGGGGCAACGCGCCCGCCTGCAGAGTGACCGTGCGCTGCGCAATTTGAAGATGGCGATTCAGCGGATGGAGCTGTCGCGCTTGGAGCAGCAGTCCGTACACTTGTTGTGCTCCGAGCCACGGATAGGGGTAGATGATCGGACTCACATAGACCCAATCGGTCCAGGCTTGGGACACGAGGGCATCCGCTTGCAGTTGGTTTAAGAGCTGCTGGCGCTGCTGGTTGAGAACCTGCACCTGATCGGGCGACACATTCGTCTCGCGTAAGGCCTGGTTGGCGGCATCGAGTTGTTCGTGTAATTGGTCCACTTCGGTCCGAAGGGCCAACAATTCAGGTTTCGCGCTTTCATTTTCACGAAGTGCCGTGATGGCCTGGGAGACTTCATTAGGGTCTACCTGCGCCGTAAGATCGGCATGGATCACTACCGTCTGTCCATTGAGGTACGTGCTGATTTTTTGATCCAACACCATAACAATTCCGGCGGTGTAGGTCCGGATCTCATCCCTGGTGACGTCCAGATTCCGGACCTCGGTCACGCTCTCCAGATAGGTTGCGACCTGTTCAAGGGCCTCTCTCTTCGCCGCGTCGAGAGCCAATCTGACTGCATCGGCGCGAGTATCGTGATCTCCCATTCGGTACTCACCACTCGCCGTGACCACCTGGGGGTCTTTCGCAGGAGGAGTTTGCACGACAGATCCGAGAGGTGCGGCTGGTGTGACCGGCGTGGCAGGTGAGGATGTTTCAGATTCGAAGGGAACGGCTCGACTGCGATATTTTTCGGGGATGGAGTACAGCTCCGTGGTGAAATTGGTCGTACCGGAGTCGTCTTTATATGAGTAGATTTGATTGGAAGCGAAGGTTGAAGACGCGATCAGGAGGAACGAAAGCGTGAGACTCTTTCGAACGGACAGCATCGACGCGCCTCACAAGCCTTGTAAAGCATACCATAGGACCTCACGGAAAGCCGGTGGCCTTGGGCTGGTCAAACAGGCGGTAAATAAGAAGAAAAGCCGACCCAGGTACGATTAACGGGCGCCATGGACGAAGATCTGACGATTGCGATATATCGACAGAGCGCGCTGTTCCGACTCGTCTGCTTCCACATTCCATCCCACCTTCCGATAGAGCTCGGCCAAGAGAGACAAGGCAGCTGCCTCGGTCACGGCATCGCGCAGGATTTTGGAGAGAAAGAGTGCGCGCTTCCCCCGTTCGATACCTTTGGTCAGACTCTCCTCCTCGCCATCTAATTGAGCTAGGCGGAGCCGCAGCATCGCTTCGACCGCCATATTCCGTTCAATTTCAGCCAGTTGAAGACCTTCGTCGTAATACTGGCGGGCAGCATCAGTCCGGTCCAACAGCCACTGCGCGTTCCCCAGTGCCACGACCGCGGCGAGTTGCTGACCCCGATCCTGACGGGTCCGCGAGTCTTGCAGTGCCTGTTGCAGTAACGACAGACCTTGCTCAGTCATGCCATCACCGACATCCAGCAATCCCAGCTGAACCGACGCCTCGTTCCATCCATGTCGATCGTGGGCACGGTCGAAGAGCGTGATCGCGTGGCTGAACGACGCACGTGCGTTCTCAAGCTGTCCAAGCCGGGCCCAGATGCGCCCCTGAAGCAATAATCCTCCTGCATGAGCATTCCGGTCAGATGATCGGGCGAGAAGGGGAACGGCTTCTTGAAGGGCAACGTCGGCTTCCTGGATCCTGCCTTGCCGTTCATACACCTGTGCGATGTGCACCAAAGCGGTCGCCATGCCGCGGGCTTGCTTGTTCTCCCGGAACGTCGATAACGCGAGTTCATAGTACGTCAGCGCTTCAGGAAAGTGCTGTTGGTGGTCATGGACCCCGCCGATTTTCAGCAATTCGTCGCCCGTGAGCGTCTTGGCAGAGGAGACTCGTTCAACGGGCACCGCATGAGGAAGAAACCAGGCAGGACTCGGACCGGATAGTGGAACGAGAAGCAGGAGCCAGGCAACAATCAGGATGTAACCCTCTCGTGATTCGAAATCCCTTGCGAGCTCCTGCACGTAGAGAAGCTTCAGCGAACAGTGCATCTGCCGCAGGGTTGATGGAAAGAATGCGCTTGCGCGGAGAGGAATTCAAGGGAGAGGAGGGATGGCCTGGTCGTCCTCCTGCTCGCGGAACGCGC
>JBBRRM010000105.1:0-8639 GCA_038275915.1 Nitrospirales bacterium | reverse complement strand
GTCGTGAGGATTCGCAAACCATGGGTGAACTTGTTCAGTTGACGTCCTTTGGTCTGACCGAAGGCGAAGTGCTCGGGGCGCTCGGTCGGGTCAAGGTTCGTGATGTCGACTATGCCGATCTCTATTTTGAGTCCTGTGTGTCTGAATCCGTCTCGATGGAGGAATCCCTCGTCAAGCGCGCGACGAAAAGTGTATCACAGGGCGTAGGGGTGCGAGCGACGGCGGGAGAAAAAACCGGTTTCGCCTATTCCGATGAACTGACAAAAAAAGACCTCGAACTGGCGGCCGATACAGCCCGGTACATTGCTAATTCGCCGAGCGGTACTCATGCGGTTCCTGTGCCTGTCCGCCAACGTCCCGTACGGGATCTCTATCCGATTGAACGGGTACAGGTTGAAGTCGCCACAGCGGATCGCGTGTCCTTGCTGAATGCGATCGATGCCGAGGCGCGTCGGTTTGACCCGCGTATCAAGAATGTCATGGCCTCATTTAATACAGAATATAAGGTAGTGATGGTTGCCACATCGGACGGCACGCTGATCGGGGATGTGCAGCCTCTTTCGAGGCTGCAAGTCACCTGTATCGCCGAAGAGAACGGTCAACGCCAAGCTGGTTCGTTCGGCGGGGGTGGCCGTGTCGGGTTCGAGTTTTATCACGAAGGCGATCGGTATCTACGGTATGCACGTGAAGCGGCGCGAGAGGCCATTCTCAATCTGTCTGCCGTCGAAGCACCAGCCGGTGTCATGCCTGTCGTCCTGGGGGGAGGGTGGCCGGGTATTTTGTTGCACGAAGCCATTGGCCATGGTCTGGAAGCGGACTTCAACCGTAAGAAAACCTCGGCATTCTCCAATCTACTCGGCAAACGAGTGGCGTCCGATGTCTGTACGATCGTCGATGATGGCACGTTGCCTGGTCGGAGGGGCTCCCTCAATATGGATGATGAAGGGACCCCGACGGGCCGCACGGTGCTCATTGAGGACGGGATTCTGCGCGGCTACATCACTGATAAATTAAATGCCCGCCTTATGGGCATTCCCGTGACCGGGAATGGGAGGCGAGAAAGTTACCAGAGTGTCGTGCTGCCGCGAATGACCAATACGTTTATGTTGGCCGGCACATCGGACCCTGAGGAGATCATCCGTTCGGTTGATCGCGGACTGTATGCCGTATCGTTCGGTGGCGGACAGGTGGACATCACCAACGGTAAATTCGTGTTTTCCGCCAGCGAAGCCTACTTGATCGAAGGGGGGAAAGTGACGAGGCCAGTCAAGGGTGCGACGTTGATCGGCAGCGGCCCGGAGATCCTCACCAAAGTCTCGATGGTCGGCCACGACCTCAAGCTCGACGAGGGCATCGGTACCTGTGGGAAAGAAGGGCAGTCCGTTCCGGTGGGTGTCGGCCTGCCGACCATTCGAATCGATGAAATTACCGTGGGCGGGACGCAGCGATGAACCAGCAAATACAGCAGCGGGACGGGTATGGCCAGCTCGCCATGGATCTCTTGGCCAAGGCAAAGCGCAGTGGGGCGACGGAAGCGGACATCATTATCGCCGACGGCGAAACATTTTCGGTGCAAGTCCGGTTGGGTGCCGTCGATCGTCTCACGAAGGCGCGGGAGAAACATCTCGGCTTGCGTGTGTTCGTCGGGAAACGTTCTGCCAGCACCTCCACGTCCGATTTCTCAGCGGACTCCTTGAAGCAACTCGTCGACGAAACCTGTACTTTGGCGAAGGCCGTCGTGGAAGATCAGGTGTCCGGCTTGCCCTCGGCGGAGCAGATGGCGGACGAGAAGCCGGAGTTGGATCTCTACGATCCGACTCGATTGAATACGGAGCAGCAGATCGAATTGGCCAAACGAGCAGAAGCTGCCGCTCTGTCTATGGACGAACGTGTGACGAATTCTGAAGGAGGCGACTTCGACTCCTCTTCGGGACGCGTGGTGTTAGGCAACAGTCACGGATTCATGGGTGAGTATCAGAGTTCCAGTTTCTCGCTGTCGGTGTCGCCTGTTGCGACCGACCCGGAAAGCGGAGCGATGCAGCGCGACTCCTGGTACGCCGTGCAACGGAAATTCGCAAAGCTGGATTCTCCGGAGGCTGTGGGCCTGGAAGCGGCGCGTCGGACGGTCCGAAAGCTGGGGGCGAGGAAAGTGGCGACCCAACGAGCTCCTATTGTCTTCGATTCCGAAATGGCCGGAAGTCTCATGGGGAATCTCTGCAGTGCAGTGTCCGGGTACTCGCTGTACAAAGGGGCTTCATTCCTAGCAGGCCAATTGGATAAACCTTTGGCGCCTGAGTATGTGACGGTCTATGACGATGGACGAGTGGTTGGAGGATTGGGATCTCGACCGTTCGATGGAGAAGGTTTGCCGACGAGGAAAACGATGGTGGTTGAGCGGGGGGTCTTGAAAAGCTATCTGCTCGATACCTATTCCGGTAGGAAACTCGGGTTGGCATCGACCGGCAATGCCTCGCGTAGCGTCGGCGAGAATCCGTCAGTCGGTCCGACGAACTTCTATCTCGCGCCCGGAACGAAGTCGGCGCAAGACATTATCAAAACCGTGAAGCAGGGGCTGTACGTCACAGATCTCATCGGTTTCGGCATCAACATGGTGACCGGTGACTACTCACGGGGGGCGGCAGGGTTTTGGATTGAAGGGGGCGAGCTGGCTTATCCCGTTGAAGAAATTACGATTGCGGGCAACCTGAAAGATATGTTTGCGGGAATCGAGATGATCGGCAACGATCTCGTGTTCCGTGGACGCATCGCCAGTCCGACGATCAAAATCGGAGAAATGACGATCGCCGGAAGTTGATAGGTCTAAGGAGGGGAGACACTATGCGGCGTGTGTGGGCCTCAATCATTCTTATGATGCTTCCTGCGGCAAGCTTCGCGGCCGATTTCCGGCTTACGAGCCCCACCTTGAAAGAGCAAGGCGTCATAGGCAACGAACATGTCTATAATGGGTTCGGTTGTAGTGGTAACAATGTGTCGCCGGAGCTACGGTGGGAGCAGGCACCCAAGGATACAAAGAGTTTTGCCGTGACTGTCTATGATCCTGACGCTCCGACAGGAAGCGGCTGGTGGCACTGGGTAATCTTCAACATTCCTCCAGGCGTCAGCTCGCTCCCATTGGGCGCAGGCAAGTCAGACGGGAGCCGCGCACCAGAGGGGAGTGTCCAGAGTATGACCGATTTTGGGCAGCAGGGTTACGGCGGTCCCTGCCCCCCCCAAGGCGATAAGCAGCATCGGTATATCTTTACAGTGTATGCTCTAAAAGTGGATCAGCTTCCACTAAAGAAAGAGGCGTCGGGCGCGATGGTCGGCTTCTATTTGAATCAGAATGCTTTAGGAAAGGCCTCTCTCACGGCCACCTATGGTCGATGAGGGATGGCAGTCTTCACACAACAGTTCGTCTGAAACATTGACAAAAGGAACACAGTACCATGCCGCTTGATGCCGAACTTGGAAAGACCATGCTTCAGTTGATTACGTCGCGATATGACGACCGGCATTGGCGCAAGAAGATTGAGAAGACCTTGGGGTTGCCTCAATCCGGTGTCGGAGACGCTGCGCAACAGCAGATCTTCATGTATCTCAAGATCGGGCTTCAGGCCTACAAATCACGCCGTGCCGATCCGGATTCCTGGATTGTCGGAGGCTATGCCACGAAAGAGGTTATCGAACGAGCGAAGTTCCAGCCCCAGCTAGTCGGTCCCGACATTACAAAGGACGAGGTCGCGTTTCTCGGTGTCGATCCGGGGAAAGAGATCGATGAAGCCTGGTGGGACGAGATGCTTGTGTCCTGGTTCGATATTCCAGAGGAAGAGCATCCAGCTGAGGACGAAGCGATCGAATCGAATCAGCCGGAGGACCTCGAAGATGCGAAGCGGTCCTCGTAGTTGTCAAACGGCTTGGCCTTAAGCCGGTAGCCGGAGGCTGACAGAAGTGCCGAAGAGATCAAGCTGGGCCGGGGAAGGCGAGTCGATTGGCAGCGTAGAAGCCACTGGTGTGGCTGTGGCTTCCAAAGGTTCGACGGGTTTCGCGTGGCGATCGAGAAAATCCCTCAGTTTTTTAAAGTCCTCACGAAGCGGTTCGAGCATGCTGCCCTGGTGCAGGGCCGCGGCCGGATGCAATAGGGGAAAGAGGACGAAGTCTTTCAGGTAGAATGCCTGGCCACGAACCTTGGTGATCCCCACCTTTCGTTCCAGTAAGGTTTGTGTCGCCCAATTTCCCAACGTACAGACGAGTTTTGGACGGATCATGGCAATCTGTTGCATCAGGAAAGGTTTGCAAGTCTCGACTTCGTCCGGTTCCGGGTCGCGATTGTTCGGGGGGCGGCACTTGATCACGTTCGCGATGTAGATGTCACTTCGTGACAATCCTGCCGATTGCAGGAGATCGTTCAAGAGTTTTCCCGCAGCTCCAAAAAACGGCTCCCCCTGCTGATCTTCATTGAAGCCCGGCGCTTCCCCTACAAACATGACACTCGCGCGCGGGTTCCCTACCCCGAACACCACTTGGGTTCGACCCATCTTTGCGAGCTTGCAGCGTTGGCAGTTGTGCAGTGATTTGGCAAGTTCCTGGAGAGAGATGGTTGTCATGATCGGATGAAATCAAGAAGAATGTGGCCGATATCTTAGAAAGATGGATTTCTGTTGTCAACGAAAGTTTGGAGCGAAGACAGCAACATGAGCGGTAGAAACATGACTGGGGAGCATAGTCAAAAATGTTCTCCCGCAAGGCCGCGCACGTCGAGGGTCTGAACGATGCGAGGATGAAGCCGGAGGCATTTCACCATCCGTCTACTCGACTCGGTAATCCTTGGGAGCGAGACGAATATCCCTCATCGCGTTGATGCTTGATAGTCCATGCAGCGCGCGAGCATGGTCGCTCGGGCATTGGGAGCCCTGATCAAATGGAAAAGGCGTACCCTGGTTGTAAGACTGATTTTCGTTCGCCAATGTTGCTTTATGCATGCACTCCAGCAATCCAGCTCCACATCTCGTTGCCTGAGTTCTTGCGGATTATCTCCATCCTCAGGGAGACTGGGCGCACATCCCGCGAGTAAGAGCAGCAATGCTTCCCAAAGAGCCTTTCGGACCGACGGATTCATAACGAGATCATCGGTCATCGGAACGGGTGTCGTCAGGCTGACCTATAGGCGTGTGATCGCATCGGCGCAGTGGTTGCCACTCACAATCGCGCTTTCGAGGTTGGGAGGCCACCCCGTATCGGTCCAGGCGCCAGCCACGAGCAAATTAGCAATCGGACTGCGTTGGATCGGCCGATGCAATTTCGCTCCGGGCCTGAGTGAAAGAATGGCGCCTGCAATGGTCCGATGGTGGGTCGAGGCGATCGTGCGTCCAGGCGTGAGGAGACCTAATAATCCGAGCAGATCCGGAATGAGTGTATCCAGCTTGGAGTCTGGTCGAGCCTGCGCGAATTGACTGTCTGTCGTGATGAGAGAGAAGCGTGTGCGACCAGGCATTGTCGCTGTAGCGAGCACTGAGTGCAGGGACGTGTCACCCAAGAGGACGAGGCGAGGGGTAGGACAAGGTTGCTCGGCATGCACATGAAGGATTGTGCTGTCGAGGGTGATCAAGTCGGCAAGTTGTTGAAAATAGGCATAGCGGGTCAGCCATCGCTCTGGAAGTAAGTGCGTCAGTTGTTGAGGGGGTACAGCTGCCACATACCAATCGGCCTGAAGGAGAGAGCCATCCCGCAGTCGAACGCCCGAGATGTGATCTCGTTCGTAGCTGAGCGCGATGGCTTCCGTTTGGTTCAGGACGGTGGTGCCACCCTGGGTTAGTGCTGTGATAATCGGTTGTATGAGACTAGGTTGGAGCGAGTCCTGAAGGACCGAGATTTGGCTATTCAAACGAGTGCTCAGGAACAAGGGTCTCATCGATGTGACGAAAGCATCGGCTGACATCGTGGAGAGGTCGTTGCCGGTCAGCCATCGTGCGAGAGGATTCCAGACTATGCGGCGCGTCTGGGCGCTTTGACCGATCAAGGTGAGCCACTCATCGGCGGTGTGCTGTTCCAGATCGGCAGACAACCGCTCATCTCCCTCCCACAGCCGTTCCACCCATGATGCCAATCGCCATCGTTCCTTCCAGGGAATGCCGGAAAAACTCAAGAGGTTCACCCATGTGTGAAGGGGAGCGGGGAACCAACTCCGTGGATAACGAACGAGGGAGTCGTCATGGAGGCGAAATTCCAGTGGGATCTCAGTCCGTGCCGGCTGTGGCGTATCGGGATGCAGCGAACGTAGCAACGCGTGGGTCGCGTGGTGGCAGCCGAGAATGGTGAAGGGCTCCGGGTCGTCACACAGGTATTCGTTTACTTGGGCACCTCCAAGCTGAGGACGACGATCGATGACCGTGACTCGATAGCCATGACGGGTGAGGCGATAGGCGGCGGTAAGACCCGCCGGACCTCCACCGAGAATCACGACGGATTGAGTGGTGGTGGACGTCACGAGAAGCGGGAACCGACCCAGACTCCGGCGGCTAAGGCCAGCCGACGGCCTGTTGAGAGCCGGACCCGAGGGCCGAATATCCGGTGTTCCGGCGACTCGATCTTTTTCAAAATACGAAAATACACGGCGCGCATGATTTCGGAGACCGTCAGTGCCCGGCGATCGTGTGTCGGGAGGGCTTCGAACGCCGCCTGTGCTTTTGCATAGTACTCATGGGCTCTCGCAATCTCGAAGTGGAGCAACTTGCGGAATTCTGCGCTTTCCTGCCGCTGGAGGATTGTTTGATCGGTGCAGCCGAATTTCAGCAGATCGTCTTGCGGCAGATAGATGCGACCTTGAGCTGCGTCTGTCCCGATGTCTCGTAGAATATTCGTCAATTGGAACGCCATTCCGAGATCGACGGCGTAGTCTTGAGCCCGTGCCGATGTCGGGCCGAAGATATGGAGACAGATCAGTCCCACGACCGATGCGACACGATAGCAGTAGAGCGAGAGGTCTTGAAACGAAGCGTATCGTGACGCAGTGAGATCCATTTCGACCCCTCTAATGAGCTCGTCGAAATAGGCCTGCGGAATAGCCAGTTGCTTCACATGGTTGGCCAGACTAATGGTCACCGGGAAGGTCGGTATTCCGTGGTAGGCCGCTTCAAGTTCGGTTCGCCACCGTTGCAGTTCCTGTTGGGGGTTGCTTCCTGTCGGGGGCTCATCCACCGCATTGTCGACCTCCTTGCAGAATGCATAGACCGTGTACATCGCGGCACGTCGCTTTTTCGGGAGGAAGAGAAAGGAGTAATAGAAATTGCTTCCGCTCGTCTTGGTGAGAGTTGTGCAATAGGCTTGCGCGTCAGTGAGGGAGAGTGGGGTCATGGGAGTGGGTGAACCGGCATTTTTTTAAGGCGGCAGGCCATGGATTCATGAATGTGGTCGTGATCTGACGGGTGAAAGATGGCCGCCAAGAGTTCGATGCCGTCGATCAGACGAGGCCCCGGTCTACTGAAATAGGAAGAGGCATCGACCAGGAATGTGTGCTGAATCAGGTCGGAGGACAGAGGCCATTGACCCGGTTGCTGCATCAGGTGGAACAATTCTGTTTGTGTCCGTTCGACGGAAAAACCACAGGGCATCACGATGAGGATGTCTGGAGCCTCCGCCAGAATTTCGTCCCATGTCACAACCCGTGAGGGGGTACCTGGCTGCGCGAGGACATCCTGGCCACCGGCGAACTGGACCATCTCAGGGACCCAATGACCTGCGACGTACAGTGGAGAGAGCCATTCGATACAGGCTACCCGGGGACGATGCGAGAGATCCTGGGCCCGGGCGCGAACAGCCTCTAGTCGGTCACGCAACTGCGCGGCGAGACGATGGCCCTCTGCCGGCCGACCGGCGGCATCGCCGATCCGTATGACATCCGCGATCACATCACGGATTGTATGGGGATTCAATGTCAGGACAGTCGGTTGGTGAGAGAGGGAGGACAGGGCATCGTGCAGTTGGTCCGGAGTGACGGCACAGACATGGCAGAGGTCTTGGGATAGCACCAGATCGGGACGTGCTTGTCGTAAGAGAGAATCATTCAGTCGATAGAGCCGTTGTCCCGACGCCACAAGTTGACCAACTTGCCGATCAATGTCGGCGCTGGCCAATCCCTGGGGAGGAATTATTGGTTCAACCATGATCGGCACATTTCTGACCGATGGGGGATAGTCGCACTCGTGACTGATCCCGACCAACTCATCACTCAGGCCGAGCAGGGCAATCACTTCAGTCGCGCTGGGAAGTAGAGAGCAGATTCTCATACCACTCGGTCGTTATGCGGAAGCCCACAAGCGTTCGCGGAGTTCGCTGAGGCGGACCTGCGAAAGATTCTGGGAGACCACATGGGCTTCATGAAGATCTTGGATCGTGTGAGTATTGGCCACGGCGAGGACTTTCATCCCGGCGGCCTTTGCACCGTGAATACCCGGGATCGAATCCTCGATAACCAAGCAGGATCCGGCGGTGATGGGCTGACCATGGCGTTGTCGATTTAACGCTTCGAGGGCTTGGAGAAATGGCTGAGGGTCTGGCTTTCCTCTGGTCACGTCTTCTGCACTGGTGATGTGAAGAAATTCCTTTCTGAGACCTGCCTGTTCAAGGATCACCTCGATTTCATG
>JBBRRM010000104.1:0-8642 GCA_038275915.1 Nitrospirales bacterium | reverse complement strand
CGTCGCCCCCCCGTGTATTCATTACGATCGGATGGGTGCCGTTAGGCATGTGAGCAATGGCGTACACACAGCCGCCGGAGACAAAACGTGGCATCTCCCGTTCAATTACGTATTTGCCCACATGTGGTGATGTCGAACGATTCGTTCGACCATCACGTCGATACGAAAGATCAATGGCAGGGTAGAGGAAAACGTCTAGTTAGGAAGGTGACCAAGACGCTTTGTAAAAGGTCCGTTGTTTCGAATGGTTCTCCTTTTTTTGATACGAAGACTTGGGAACGGTCTAGCGTCGTGATGGACTGCATGGAAGCAGGGGATGCCTTACCCCTGGTGCCTGAAACTAGGCAATAGATACCGTGGAGTCGATTGCCGGTCGTTCGAATAGGTCCCACGCATTGCCGCCGCGTAGGAAAATCTCTATCCACCGAACTTGGTCGCCATGACGCGTCGGCCATCCGCTGCTTCCGGGTGCAAAAGCCAAATCGCCGTGATGAACAGCAAAGGTGCCGTCACTCACTATCGCCTCATGCTCGTGATTATTCACGCATACGCGGATTCGCTTTCCCAGTCGGACCTTCTTGGCATCATATTCAATAGTAGTCTTGAGGTTCCCATAGCCATCGACGTAGGCCACCACTGATGAGGGGGGAGGCGGCAGTGAGTTCGGGTCGATCTCGTCGCCCAATGCCGTGGGAAGTCCCAGAGCGATCGCGGCGGCAGCTTGCGGAAAAACATCCCGTGAACGGAACTGGCTGCCTTCTGCCGGTGACGACGCCCAGCGAAATTTTTCTGCAACATCTTTGATGAAGGACAGGGCATAGCCGGAATTGACTCCAATCACGCGTATTCCCGTGGGGAGCCGCGCATAGGCCAGGCGTTCTCCCGCGTTGCCAGGTCGGGCCGTGTGGTCGTCCTCGCGGGGGGCAACGTTATGATAGATCAGGGTGCCCGGCGGGGCGGGGTGAAGACCCAGTTGAGCGATACAGAAACCAGCGGCTACGGTGGAAAAGGAAGGGACCGGCACAAGTACAGGTTCGGCATCCGGCAAGTGGAGCTTAATGCGCTGCACGACTTCGGCGAAAGCCAGGTCACCCGCTCCATAGTCGGCGACGATGTGTACCAACATGGTGCACCACGCTTCGGCGTTCAATGCTCTACTAAACAATCCATTGGCAAGTAATAGCTCATGCTATAAGTGAGTATCGACCATACGGAATCTGTATCGGTGTCTGCGACGACCTGCCCTCTTACCAAAGAAAAAGGCCCGGCGCCTTTCGGAGTCGAGCCTTCCACCTCAGACTTCCCAATGTTTTGACTGTGCTGCTACAACATTTCCGTTGCGCGTTTCACAGTGTCTGCATTGCTCCATCTCAAGTGTCTTTACTCTATATCACCTTCGAAATTACGAGGACTAGGAAGGTCCCCAGTTTTTCGAAATAACCCCTACCTCTTGTTCACCAGAAATGGAGCACAATGTGCTAGATGACGTACTGTTGCCCTTGGCAAACCGACTCAAATCCCGTTTGGGACACCAAGCCTACTCTTTTTCCCTCGATAGCCGATTCGCAGCCGCAATTTCCTCTTCCCGTTGAGTTTGTCTCGAGAGCTGGCTACACTGGCCGGCGACATCCCAAGAAGGCTGCGGCGACGGAGGTGGCAATGCGTGGACAACAGCAGATGATGTTCTGGACCGGGATCAGTCTTGTGACCGGGGCGCTGTGCCTTGGGGCGACAGAGCCACAGCCTTCGAAAGGTAAGCAGGCGGTGGTATCGGCAGAGGCTGGCCGAGGACGGGATGCCGCTCCGATGGTTCTCATTCCTGCCGGACCATTCACCATGGGCAGTAGCGACGGTCTACCAAACGAACGGCCGGAACACACTGTGATGCTTGACGCTTATTATATCGATCAGTATGAAGTCACTCTCGGTCTCTATCGAAAGTTTCTGGAGGCGGGGAAGCATGAACCTCCTCCGACGTGGGACGATGAGGCAGCGACGGCAGTTGGAGATCGGCCGGCCGTTGGAATGAGATGGGGAGAGGCGGCCGCCTATTGTCAATGGGTAGGGAAACGGCTTCCGACGGAGGCCGAGTGGGAAAAAGCGGCACGGGGGACCGACAGACGTCGGTATCCGTGGGGAGAGATGCAGCCGTTCGTCGACATTGCTAACTATAATCGGGGAGTATGGGTCAGCGAAGCCATTACGCTGGTGGCGGTGACCAGTGGACTCGAGGGAATGAGCGTGCGGCATGGGCTCAAAGGGGGTGGGAAGAGTCCCTATGGCCTCTCACACATGGCGGGGAATGCAGCAGAATGGGTCGCTGACTGGTATGAACGCGACTATTATCAAAAGAGTTCTGAGAAGAATCCAACGGGTCCTACCGCGGGTGAAAAGCGAGTGCTTCGAGGGGGGTCCTGGGCGGACCTACCGGCTGCCTTACGGGTGACGGCACGGTTTTCAGCTGAGCCGGACTTCGAGGATCGGACGATCGGATTTCGCTGCGCCATGAATGCGACGAAGTGAGGGGATGGTTGGGGCCGGCTGACGAATTTTGACAACGCACTCGACAGCCAGGTAGAGCCAGGCTTGCTAGTTCAACTTACTATAACTTTGCCATACTTTCTCTGCGACCGGTTCTATGTCTGAAAGATTTGTCACTCCCCTCATCGTATCCGCGTTGTTGCTGGGGATGTGGTTGGCCCTACGTTCCCTTAGTTCTTCTCCCGTGGGCCCAGTACCTGTGTCATCGATGGCAGCGCTTGTGCCTGACATGGTTCCGCTGGTCACTGGGGATGAACCGATTGCTGAGATCTTTAGGAAAGCCGGCTGCGCGGTATGCCACACCGTTCCCGGTATTCCCGGGGCTGATGGACGCGTAGGGCCGCCACTCGTTTTAGCCATGACGGGGCCTGTCCGATTGGCCGATCCGTCTTACCGGGGCCACGCACAGACGGTGCATGATTATGTCATCGAATCGGTCATCGAACCGGAGGTGTTTGTCGTGTCGGGGTATCCGGCAGGCACGATGCCGACGTGGTATGGCGCGAAACTCAGCGCCCTTGCCCTGGAGAGGATTGCGTCGTACCTTGAACAGCAAGGGGTTGGGGTGACTGCGGGTCGGTAATGCAATGATGCTCGACGGATTGGTGACGGGGTGCGTGGGCGATGAAGGGACTATCGTTTACGCAGAGGGGTTATGTTTCCAGAAGCTCCTCCCTGGATCTTGAAGGCATTGTTCGAGGGATCGCCGGATTTTTTGTCGAGGAGCGCATTGACCGCATCATCGCCTCGAAGACCTTCGATCTTGATTTTGAGCCGGAGATTGTTCGCGCTGTCGGCATTGATCAAGGCCTGCTCCAGCGAAATCCGCTCTTCCTTGTATAGCTGGAACAGAACGTGGTCGAACGTCTGACACCCTTCTTCCACTCCTTGTTCCATCGCTTCCTTGAGCGAATCCACTTCGGCTTTCTTGATGAGATCTTTAATGCGGGGTGTGTCGAGCATGATTTCCAGCGCAGGGACACGTTTTCCGTCCACGGACGGCACGAGACGTTGAGAGATGATCGCGCGGAGATTGAGCGACAACTGAAGATAGATTTGCGCATGTCGCTCCACCGGAAAAAAATTCATGATGCGCTCGATGGCTTGGTTTGCGTTGTTCGAGTGGAGTGTGCCGATGCAGAGATGTCCGGTTTCCGCGAAGGTGATTGCGGCTTCCATCGTTTCCGTGTCCCGGATTTCGCCGATCAGGATCACGTCCGGAGCCTGCCGCAGCGTATTCTTGAGAGCATTTTGAAATGAGAGCGTGTCGAAGCCCACTTCTCGTTGCGTAATAAGCGAGCGCTTGTGATTGTGGACGAACTCGATCGGATCTTCCACGGTCACGATGTGGCCGGGATGGACGGTGTTGCGGTGATCAATCATGGCCGCGAGGGTGGTGGATTTTCCGGAACCGGTGGCGCCGACGACGAGCACCAGTCCGCGCTTCGTCATCGAGAGGTCTTTCACGATCAAAGGCAAACCCAGCTGATCGACGGTCTGAATCTCAGCTCTGATATGCCGGAAGACCAAGCCGACATTCCCTCGCTGCCGGAAAATATTGACACGGAAGCGGCCGAGCTCTTTGTAATACAGAGCCAGGTTCATTTCCATCTTTTCCTCGAATTCTCCGCGCTGCTGACCACGCATCAGCGCCAGTGCGAGGGCTTCGAGTTGTTCGTTGGTAAACGGTGGCGCGTCGGTTTGTTGCGTCGCGCCGTGGACGCGATAGGCAGGAGCCGAGTCGACGGTCAGGTACAGGTCTGACGCCTCCTGGTCCACCATCACTTTCAAGAGACTGCGCACATCCATTTCTGCTCCCGCTTCTTCCCGCTCGGTGCCTCAGGCTGCGCCGCTCATGGTTGTTCCAAATAGGTTGGGATTCATGCTGCGCGATTGGGCTTCGCCCTTGTTGACGATTCCACGGTTCACTAAATCGACCAGCGCCATGTCCATTGTTTGCATCCCATCTTTCTGGCTGGCCTGCATGATTCCAGGAATCTGGTGCAATTTGCCTTCTCGGATGAGATTCCTGACCGCGGTCGTGGCGACCATGACTTCAAGGGCAGCGACACGCCCGCCTGTTTTTTTCTTCAACAGGGTTTGGGTAATGACCCCTTCCAACGCTTCTGCGATCTGTGTGCGAATCTGGGACTGTTGGTTGGGGGGAAAGGCGTCGATGATCCGGTCGATGGTTTTTGGCGCGCTGGAGGTATGGAGTGTGCCAAAGACGAGGTGGCCCGTTTCCGCGGCGGTCAAGGCAAGCTGGATGGTGTCCAGGTCTCGCATTTCACCCACGAGGATGATGTCCGGGTCTTCACGGAGAGCGGACCTGAGTGCATTCGCGAACGACAGGGTATGCACGCCAAGCTCCCGCTGGTTGACCAGGCACTTCTTCGTCTTGTGGACGAATTCGATCGGATCTTCAATCGTGATGATGTGGCCTTCGAATATGTTGTTCAAGTAATCGACCATGGAGGCCAGCGTTGTCGATTTACCGGATCCCGTTGGACCGGTCACCAGGATCAATCCCTTTTCCCGATCGCAGAGCTGTCGCACGATCGGAGGCATTCCGAGTTTTTCCATCGGCACGATTTCGGTGGGAATATTCCGGAACACGGCGCCGAGTCCGCGGTTTTGGACGAAGACATTGACGCGGAACCGGGCAATGTCGCCGAGTTCAAATGAAAAGTCACACTCGCGCTTTTCCTCAAAATTCTTTCGCTGGGTATCGCTCATCATGTCGTAGATCAGCGCGTGCGTTTCTTCCGTGGTCAATGGAGGATGATCGAGTTTCTTGAGGTCCCCGTTCAGACGGATCATCGGTGGCTCGCCGGAGCTGATATGGCAATCCGAGGCGCCCTCCTTTGCCGTGAAGGTCAGGAGCTTTGAAATATCCATGAAGAGGACTCCTCGATAAGAAAGGACAGGATGATGGTTTGTCAGACTGCACTACTGATTGAGAGCATGATGCCACAGGGCAATGGAAAAGCAAGGAAATAGCTTGAAGCAGCTACGGGATTCTTCGATG
This sequence comes from Nitrospirales bacterium, assembly GCA_038275915.1. Lineage (GTDB taxonomy): Bacteria > Nitrospirota > Nitrospiria > Nitrospirales > Nitrospiraceae > Palsa-1315. The sequence continues at coordinate 3,073 of JBBRRM010000104.1, read as the reverse complement.
TTCAGCAGTGATATGTAACGGCCCGGTCAGATCAGTCCCGCGGATTGCCCTGCGCGTTGAAATGCGATGAGAGCACGATCGATCTGGCTGGGGCTGTGCTCGGAGGTGACCGTGACGCGGATGCGACTGGTGGCGTCCGGAACCGTGGGAGGGCGAATCGCCGGAGCATAGACACCTTCCGCAAACAGGTATTCCGCAAACGAGAGCGCGGTTTCGGCGTTCCCGACGAGGATTGGCATGATAGGACTGACGCTGGGGGAGAGGCTGAATCCCAATTGTGTCAATCCTGAGAACAACCGGTCTCGGTTTGCCCACAAGCGCGCACGTCGTTCCGGCTCTCGTTGCATGACTCGTAACGCAGCCGTGACTGCGGCAGCCGAACTTGGTGGAGGGGCTGTGGTGAAGATGAATGATCTGTTTGTGTTGATGAGGTAGCTGATCAATGTTACGGGTCCAACGATGTATGCCCCGCTGCTGCCGAAGGCTTTGCCCAAGGTTCCCATCTGAAACGGGATCTGTTCATCAAGACCGAAATGTTCGGCAGTCCCTCGTCCATGCAGTCCCATGACGCCTGTACCGTGAGCATCGTCGATATAGAGGTCGGCCTCATAATCCCGGGCCAATCGACTGAGTTCGGGCAACGGCGCGAGGTCTCCGTCCATACTGAAGAGGCCGTCGGTCACAATTAGCGTGCGTCGCGCCCGACGTCTTTTGGCCAGAAGGGATTTCAGGTGGCTGATATCGTTGTGGCGATAGACTCGAAAGTCGGCTGCGCTCAGACGGCAGCCGTCGATCAGGCTGGCATGGCATAAGCGATCAGCCAGGATCAATCCATCTCGTCCGGTCAGTGTGGGGATGGTGCCAATGTTGGCAAGGTAACCGGAACTAAAAGTCAGCGCGGCTTCCTTGCCCTTGAACTGCGCCAGCGCAGATTCCAGCTCTTGATGCGGTGGCAATGAGCCCGAAATCAACCGAGCGGCTCCAGCGCCGGTTCCAAACCGTTGCGTCGCTTCGATGGCGGACTGGATTACCTCCGGGTGCATGGCCAGCCCCAAGTAGTCATTCGATGCCAGTAGGAGGATCTGACGTCCTGCTATTTCCACGACGGGACCGACACCGGAATGAAGCGGCAGGATGCGCCTCGTCAGATGTTTGGCGGCCAATTCGCTGAGTCGTTTTTCAAACATGTGAACTCGTCCGAGTTTCCGGAGGGATGCTAGATGGCTATTGCACAGCTGATCAGTGGTTCCTGCCTCATTGACAAGATCGTGACATCCTTAGTATAAGGCGCGAACACAATTTGAGGAAACGGGCCACACCTCTCCGATGAATCCATCCATGAGTTACCGTATCAAGGTCCCGGCGAAAACTCTTCCGGTCGATGAAGCGCACATGCTGAGCTGGCTTGACCATACCCTGCATCGTGTACAGAATTATCGAGGTCCCTTACTGGTAGGCCTGGGAGTGTTGGTGCTTGCAGTCGCCGTAGTCGGAGGAGTTTTCTATGTTGATCGTCAGGCGGCACAGAAAGCCCAAGACCTTGAACGTGAAGCCACGCGTTTCTTGACTGCCCCTTCCGTCAGCGATCCTCAGAAGGCCGATCACGCGCTCAAGGAAGCGATCGCGAGGTATCGGCAAATTGTCGACCAATACCCACGAGCCCCCACGGCGCCACTCGCCTTGTATCATTTGGGAAATACGTTGGTCCAGGCCAATGAGCTGGGTGCGGCCATTGAGGCCTATCAGCGATTTCTTGCCTTGTATAGTTCGAATCCCCCAATGGCTGGGTTGGTTCAACAACGGTTGGCCTATGCGTACTTGCTGAAGGGAGATCGGGACCAAGCGGTGAAGTCTCTCACGGGTATCCTTGAGACTCCAGGTACGTTGAACCGGGATCAGGCGTTGTTTGAGTTGGCGCGTTTGGAAGAGTCGCAGTCGCGGCCTGAGGGGGCCCTGGCTCATTATCAGGAACTGATCAAGACTTATCCGAACTCCCCTTTTACCAGCGAGGCGACGGTTCGGACTAAGATTATGGATATGAAAAAATCTCAGGAATCAACACCTCCATCGGCGTCGACCCTCCCGGCCACTATTGCACCACAGAAAAGCCCGTCATCCACCCCCTCCTCGGCAGGCAAGAAGAAATCCTAGATACTCAGGTCCGTCGATGCCCCTGCCTGGCTTGGTCCGTTCTGTGGATCGGCGGAAACGGAAGTCGAATCTCGCTCGTATTGCGGGTCCTCAGGAATCCGCGCGTCGGTTTCACGAGGCGGCACAACGATGTCGCGACGAACCCGTGATGAATAATGTGAGCTAGCGGCTGATAACGAGAAAATCGCCCGGTCGAATAGTCGGGCCGGAGAGGTTATTCTTGGTCTTGAGGGTCTTGAGCGGGATGCGAAACCGTTTTGAAACCTTTTCCAATGTGTCACCCAAGCGAACTTTATACCAGCGAGAGGTCCCGCTGGTTACAAGCTGAGTCTTTGCCGGAAGCTGGGGAAATTTGTACGTTGGGATACGGTCTAGTAGCTGTTCCACTTTCGCTTTCGTTCCCACCGGAACCTTCAGGTGGTAGGTCTCGTCTCCTGGGGGCGTCGCGTCCCGTCGCAGCTCCGGATTCAAGAGGCGGAGTTCTTCATAGGGAATGCCGGTGACATTGGCGATCGCGCGGAAATGGACCGATCGCGTGATGATGGCCTCATCAAACTGATGCGGCTCGGCAGCCTCCTGAGTGAAGCCGTATCGATCGGGATTTCTGGCTATAATGGTGGCGGCCATGAATCGCGGAACGTATTCCTTCGTTTCCCGCCGAATTAAACGCGTCTTGGAAATATCGGAAAAGCTTTCGGCCTGCGCCTTTTGAAGCGCTCGCATTACCTTGCCTTCTCCCGCATTATAGGCTGCCATTGCGAGCGGCCAGGCACCGAAGAGGTCATAGAGATCGCGGAGGTAGCGCGCTGCGGCGACGGTTGACTTGATAGGGTCCCGACGTTCGTCGACGTAGCTGTCCACGCGGAGCCCATAGGCCTTGGCCGTACCCTGCATAAACTGCCAGGGACCCGTGGCCTTGGCT
>JBBRRM010000103.1:0-8653 GCA_038275915.1 Nitrospirales bacterium | reverse complement strand
ATGAGATCCGCTCCATTGCGGCAGAAAACCAGATCTACCGTTCATTGATCGGCATGGGCTATCACGACTGCATCACGCCCGGAGTGATCCAGAGGAACATTTTCGAAAACCCGGCCTGGTATACCCAGTACACGCCCTACCAGGCGGAGATCGCCCAGGGGCGGTTGGAAGCCCTCGTGAATTTTCAAACGGTGGTGGCCGATCTCACCGGTTTGCCTTTAGCCAATGCCTCGCTGTTGGACGAAGCCACGGCGGCGGCGGAGGCGATGGCCATGTGTCTCGCCATTTCCCGTTCGTCTGGCTCGGAACGGAAAGAGTTTTTCGCCTCGCAGGATTGCCATCCCCAGACCATCGCGGTGATGGAGACGCGGGCCGAACCGCTCGGCATGACCTTACACATTGGAAGGACGCAGGCCATCGATCTTTCCAATCCTCAGCTGGCGGGCATTCTACTCCAGTATCCGGCCACGGACGGCTATGTCGGGGATTATGGTGCGCTCGTGGCGCAGGCCCACGCAGCCGGGGTTCTTGTGGTGGTCGCCACCGATCTGCTGGCCTTGACCCTCTTGCGTCCACCGGGAGAATTCGGGGCCGATATCGCGGTGGGCTCCAGCCAGCGATTTGGTGTCCCCCTCGGATTTGGCGGCCCGCATGCCGCGTTTCTTACGACCAAAGAGGACTACAAACGCCAGATGCCGGGCCGTATCGTCGGGGTGTCGAAGGACGTGACAGGGAAGCTTGCCTACCGACTTTCTCTGCAGACCCGCGAGCAACACATCCGGCGCGAAAAGGCGACGAGCAATATTTGTACGGCGCAGGTGTTGTTAGCCATTATGGCGAGCATGTATGCGGTCTACCATGGGCCGGAGGGCTTGCGGAAAATTGCCGAACGCGTGCATGGGCTGGCCGTCTTGCTGGCAGAGGGATTGCGTCAGCTCGGATTCGATGTCGGCGCGGAAGCATACTTCGATACGATTCTGGTGCGTCTGACGAAGATGCAGTCTGATTCCATCCTGATCCGGGCGAATAATGCAGGGATCAATCTTCGTCGTTATGAAGACAACTCTATCGGCATTGCACTGGACGAGGTGAGCACGGAAGACGAAATCCGGCGCGTGATGGAAATGTTTGTCGGTAACGATCGCCTGCCTTTTGAGGTGAGGGACCTGAGCCACAGCGTTACGACAAGTTTTCCGTCGAATCTCGCCCGCACCAGCAAATACCTGACCCATGAGGTGTTCAATCGCTATCACGCTGAGCATGAGATGCTGCGGTATATCCACCGCCTTGCGGCGAAGGATCTGTCACTCGTCCATTCGATGATCCCTTTAGGATCCTGTACCATGAAGCTGAACGCGACGGCCGAAATGCTGCCGGTCACCTGGCCGGAGTTCTCACGACTTCATCCCTTTGCGCCGCCCGAGCAAACCAAGGGGTACCAAGAGTTGTTCCGTCAGTTGGAGGCCTGGCTGGCCGAGATCACCGGGCTCGCCGCCGTTTCCTTGCAACCGAACGCAGGTTCTCAGGGCGAGTATGCGGGCCTCATGGTAATTCGGGCGTATCATCGAAGCCAGGGTGAAGTGCATCGGGATGTCTGTTTGATTCCCGTTTCCGCGCACGGTACGAATCCAGCGAGCGCAGCCATGGCGGGTATGACGGTCGTGGCGGTGGCCTGCGATCGACAGGGTAATGTGGATTTAACCGATCTTGAAGCCAAGGCCGCTCAGCATCGTGACCGGTTATCGGCGCTCATGCTGACGTACCCTTCGACCCACGGCGTGTTTGAGGCTGGCGTGCGACGCATCTGTCAGATCGTCCATACGCATGGCGGGCAGGTCTACATGGATGGGGCTAACATGAATGCGCAGGTCGGGCTCTGCCGACCAGGGGACATCGGCGCGGATGTATGCCATCTGAATTTGCACAAGACGTTCTGTATCCCCCATGGCGGCGGAGGCCCCGGGATGGGACCGATCGGCGTGGCGCGGCATCTGGCGTCATTTCTTCCCGGTCACCCGGTGACGCACCTGGGCGAACAAACATCCATTGGGCCGGTGTCCGCGGCGCCGTACGGCAGTCCCAGCATCGTGACGATTTCCTGGGTTTACATTGCTTTAATGGGACGCGACGGATTGACCAAGGCAGCGCAGGTGGCGATCTTGAACGCCAACTACATGGCCAAACGGCTGGAGAAATACTATCCCATCCTCTATACGGGAACCTCAGGGTTCGTCGCGCACGAGTTCATTCTCGACCTCCGGCAGTTCAAGGAACGTGCGGGGGTCGATGTGATGGATGTGGCGAAGCGATTGATGGATTATGGGTTCCATGCCCCGACGGTTTCATTCCCCGTTGCCGGAACGCTTATGATTGAACCGACAGAGAGCGAGTCGAAGGCCGAATTGGACCGGTTCTGCGAGGCGCTGATCTCAATTCATGCAGAAATACAAGACATCGTGGAAGGACGCCAGCCTCGCACGAACAATCTGTTGAAGAACGCTCCCCACACGGCGCAGATCGTTGCGGCTAATGAATGGGATCGATCTTACAGCCGCGAGCAGGCCGCTTATCCTGCTCCCTGGGTGCGCGACCATAAATTCTGGCCTAGCGTGAACCGCATCGACGAAGCGTATGGAGATCGTAATCTCATTTGTACGTGTCCTCCAATGGACAGCTACTAGTTACATACTAGGCTGTTGAAAAAGGTTCGCAACGTCGTTCTCGGCTCGCAAACATCCTCAACGTACCCCAGAGGGTACGCCTCCGGTGTTTACTGCGCCTGCGGCCTAGTTGCGAAGCCTTTTTGAGCAGCCTAGAACGCGAGCACATTCCCGCTCTCTTTCTCTTCGGCCGCCGACCTAACTCCGCTTGCTCACCATTTGCTCATCGCAGTAGAGTGAGAATGACTCGAGCATTCTTCTTCCTGCAATGAGGCTGCTATGGGTGCCATCGACAGACGGGATTTTCTCGTTCGTAGCGGAATGGCGATTGGCGCGGCGGTGCTGGCCGCTGACGGTTGTGTGTCAAAAACCTTGGCTGACTCACCGCCGCTGAAGCTCGACAGCTGGCAGGCCGTGCGTGGGCAATTCCAACTCACCCCAGACTTCATCCATCTGGCAGGATTCTTTCTCGCGTCCCATCCTGCTCCGGTCAGAGCGGCGATCGAACGGCACCGGCGCGGATTGGATGCTGATCCCATTGGCTATTGGTTCGAGCACGAAGAACAGCAAGAGGCAGCAGTGTTGCGGGCTGCGGCGGAATATCTAGCAGTCGATCCGACGGAGATTGCACTGACTGACAGCACCACAATGGGGTTGGGACTCCTCTACGGCGGTCTCACATTGCGAGAAGGCCAGGAAGTCCTCACGACCCAGTACGATCACTATTCAACCGACACGGCTTTGCGGCTTCGCGCAGAACGCACCGGCGCGACGGTACGCCAGATCCCGCTGTATCATTCCCTCAAGGATGTGTCGAGCCTTGAACTGCACGAAAACCTTATCAAGAATATCAGACCCAATACCCGCATCGTTGCGGTAACCTGGGTCCATTCGAGCACAGGGCTGAAACTGCCGGTCCAGGAGATGGCCCGGGCAATTCACACACTGAACGAATCCCGCAGAGAACAGGATCGAGTGATCTTCTGTGTAGATGGGGTCCATGCTCTGGGTGTCGAAGACTTCCGCCTCTCCGACCTGGGGTGTGATTTCCTGGTTGCAGGAACGCATAAATGGATGTTCGGCCCACGAGGCACCGGCCTCGTGTGGGGGCATCAACGGGCCTGGCCTGTGGCCAACGCTATTATTCCCACCTTTAACACCCACGCTTACGATATATGGATGGGGCTGAACCAGCCGAAGGATTTACCGAAGTCGGTCTACATGACACCAGGCGGATTTCATTCCTTCGAGCACCGGTGGGCGCTTGATCAAGCCTTCACATTTCATGCGGCGATCGGGAAAGCTCGGGTGACTCAACGCATTTATCAACTGAATCAACAGATGAAGCAGGGCTTGGCGAAAATGCCACATGTCATGTTGCACACGCCGATGTCGCAAGACCTGTCGTCCGGCATTGTCTGCTTTGAAGTAACAGGGCTGAGACCACGTCATGTGATCGAACGGCTTCGGCAACGGAAGATCATCGGGAGTGTCACGCCCTATGCGACGGAGTATGCGCGTCTGGCGCCAAGCCTTCTCAACTCATCGGAGGATATTGAACAAGCGCTCCAGGAAATTCTGAAGCTGCGGGTCTAGCCAGACTATTTATGACGATCGGCTACGTTATCCGATCCTCTCGAGCACCGGGCATTTCTTCAGGTGCAAGAACCAGCGAATGCATCACTCGCAAGGTATTGTAATCCTGTAGTAATTGAATGTGATGCTCGGTAGCCGTCACGGGAAGTGCTTTCTTGTGGAGACAGAGGTTTCAACCCCTTCCTTTGGGGCATTGTGGAACAGCAGAGGTTTCAGCGATAAAGAAAGCCGGCGGGATGGTTGAATGGAGCCTCCAGGATGTCCAAGATTTTAAACCTGAGCAAGCACACCAGTGACGATGATCTGCAGCATCTCACGAACTTGCTGCTTTTTCACCTCGTTGAACGATGTGGCGGACAGATTCAATTTAAGTTGGAGGATGCCCATCGGGTTCGTGAAAGCTTGACGACCAAGATGGTGCAAATGCAGGTGGGAGATGAGGTACGGTTGAGAATTATCGATCGCCTCCCTGAATTGTCGTAGTTCCTATTGTTCTTTGACGGTTTTGCGCTCCTCCGTTCCTACTGGGTCCGTGAGTTAAGTCCATCTTCCAGACATGTTCCAACGGATCACATGAGAAGCACCTGTGCACTCATCCTGCTGTGGCTTGCCGCTGCTTATACGAGTGCCCTCGCGGAATCACCTGGTACGCGAGAGCTGCCAGTCACCGGAATGCAGGAGGTGAAAGATCTTCGAAGCGGCGAGCATTATCACGCAGGAACCAGCGTCAGATCTCCGTTCATAGGCCTGTCCTTCACGGTTCCTCAGGATTGGCAAGCGTTCCTTCCGGCTGGCTCTGTCGTGTTTCTGGATTCGACCGTGACTGCGGGATTAGGGACTATTCATCTGCTCACAGACGTCACAAGAGAGACAGTGGGCGCCCAACTCAGTGAGCCACAATCAATCGAAGCCGGATTTGTTTTATATCCAGTGGGGTCCATCCAAGAAGAAGGACAGAAACTCATCGGACAATATGCGGCGGGAGACGATGTCGGTATCACCGTTGCTCTTCTAGGCCCCTCTCGTAACGCGGTTATCTATCAGTTTGTCGGACGTAAAACCGAACGAGATATCTACCAGCGACTTGCAGAGGAGTTAGCGGCATCGACTCAATTTATGAACGAGCAAAACAGTCCGGTTCTTCGAGCGTGGTATGAACGGCTTACGGGCATGATGCTGACTCCGCAACTGGATAGCCGCGTTGCGCTGAGCGTGGGATCGACGGTCATTCACCTTTGCAGCGACGGCCGGTTCATCCGGACCATTCGCCTGCAATCGGTGTCACAGCAGCCGACAGATGGACAGGATGGCGGGGTCTACCACGAAACCGGCACCTGGCTGATTGAGGCGGAAGACAAGAAGGCGGCCCTTGTTCTGAGCAAATCAACAGGCGGCACAGACCAGCACGAAGTGCTTCACAAAGGGGATCAGTTCCTCTTGGACGGAGAGGCTGCTTCGGTGACCGCGAGCAATAGTTGCCTCTGACAGCTGTTGAAAAAGACCTCCAGTTTTGTTCTTGCCTCGCTCAAGGGAGTGCGATTCGGATGCGCGGGCCGGTTTTGTGAATAGCCCACGTGCCAGAGATATCGCGGAGCGAGTTCTGGTTAGACTGCATGGAGACATGGTAGGTGAAGGATCGCTGAGCGGAGTAGACTTCTTACGCAATTGAATGTCCCCCTTTGCCTTCCTGTCTTGTCAGGAAATAGTGAGGGGAAAATGTATGAACCGAGGTCAACTCATGTGCAATTCCCTGGTCCGAAGTGCCCATTGGTGTTTATGCTTCTTCACACGCACCTAAAGCTATTTTCGTGTCTTCTCGAAACGAAAAGCCTATAGAAAGTGGCAAGACCGTCAGTTCGGTATGTAGCACCAGAACCGATCACGCAAATAGACCCAGATAGTCGGAGTGCTAGAGATACTTCATGCTCCACATCTCATCACATGTGAGCATACCCGATAGTGAGATCGACATCCATGCGATGCGCTCTCAGGGTGCCGGCGGGCAAAATGTTAACAAGGTTTCATCCGCTATTCATTTGCAGTTCGATATCGGTGCTTCATCATTGCCCCCGTTCTACAAGGAAGAACTCCTGAAAGTGAACGATCATCGCATTTCACAACAGGGCGTCATCACCATCAAAGCCCAGCAGTACAGGAGCCAGGAGCAAAATCGTGAGGATGCTCTCAGTCGACTGAGCGAGCTCATTCAAAGCGTGGCGATCCCGCGTAAAAAACGGAGAGCCACGAAGCCGACGAAGGGTTCGAAGCAACGACGGTTGGAGAGTAAGACGAAGAGGGGGAAATTGAAAACCCTCAGGCGAACGCTTGAGTAGCATCCAGGAACGAGTGCACTTTCCCGTAAGCGAGATACAAAAGACGCGTCATTCCAAAGGCTGTTCAAAAAGACCGTCCAGAAAGGCCGCAGCGAGTCAAAGGCCAAGGAGGTATAAACCGCACTTTGTGTGGGCCGTTTGCCCGTTTGACGGATCTTGGCGAAGGGGAAAGCACCTACAGTCCCTCCGAGAACCTACTCCTCAACGTTGAGGGTCTGAACGAACGCCGCTGGCGGCCCTTTGTTAACCGCCGTCACTCCACTGACGCGAGTGAGCCCAGGATATGATACCCGCCATCGACGTAAATCACTTCTCCCGTAATCCCACGTCCTAGTGGACTGACCAAGAACAATGCCGTGTCGCCGACTTCGCCTTGTTCCGTTGCGCGGCGGAGAGGTGCGCACTGCCGGTGGTGATCCACCATCTTGCTAATGCCGGACACGCCGCGGGCTGCAAGGGTTTTAATCGGACCGGCGGAGATGGCATTCACCCGGATGTTCTGGGGGCCGAGGTCATGCGCGAGATAGCGGACGGTGGCTTCGAGCGCGGCTTTGGCGACTCCCATGACGTTGTAGTGGGGCACGACCCGTTCCGCTCCGAGGTAGGTGAGCGTGACGACGGAGCCGCCGTCTGTCATCAAGGGCAGGGCGGCTCTGGTGACGGCGACGAGCGAATAGGCGCTGACGTCGAGGGCGATCGAAAATCCTTGCCGCGTGGTATTCACGAACTGCCCCGTGAGTTCTTCGCGTGGCGCGAACGCGATGGAGTGAATGAGAAAGTCGATCTTCCCGGTTTCTTTTCCCACACTCTGCATCAAGGCTGCGATTTGCGCATCATCTCCGACGTCACAAGGAAAGGCTTTCGCGCCGGGCATGGTGGCGACCAATTCTTCCACGTTTTCTCGTAGGCGCTCGTTCTGATAATTGAATAGCAGCCTGGCACCCTGGTTTGCCGCCGATTGTGCGATGGCCCAGGCGATGCTGTGCTTGTTTGCCACGCCTATGATGAGTCCCTTCTTACCGTCGAGTAACATCGTGAACTCCTGACAGGATGGTGAAAGGCCTTGAAGTGTATCTCATGAATCGCATAGGGGAACGAGAGACGAATGACGTTTCATACTTGGGGGCTGAAGATAGCATGATTTACTACCTGGTTCCAGGATCAGGGTAGGAGGAAGGGGCTAATTTGCCTTCGAGGCGTTGGTCCGGAGCTGAGCCAACACTGTTTCCGCTTCGAGCAGGAAGTCATCCTGCCGTTGGGCCTGGGCGAGATCCAGCGCTTCGGAGGCGAGCGAGAGGGCCTCATTGTGGCGACCGTTGGCGCAATAACTTTTGGCCAGGCTGAGCCTGGCATTAACGGACCGCGGTTCTTTCAGGAGCACGTACCGCAGGAGCTTTTCGCCCTTTTCCCTGTCTCCTCCAAGCATGGAAGGAAGTCTGACGAGAAAGGTGCCTTTCGCCGAGAGGGCGTCAAGGTGATCAGGCGCGAGCTCCAGTGTCCGGTCGAGCTCTTTCGTCATGCGGCGGAATCCCCTGACCGATGTGATGCTCAGTTCCCCGTCAATCCGCATCAATTCGCCCAAATTACAGAACAGGGCGAAGTGTGCCTCAGCCGATTGATCGTCCGAGGCCACTGCTTGCTCCCCCAGGGCCTCGCCTTTTTTGAAATGGGCGACTCGGGTGGCCCTGTCTTGCGCGATGCGACCTGTATGACATTCCTTCATTGCCCCATCGATCAATAGTTGGGATAATTGTTGCCCTAAGACGGCATTGGGAATCGTACAGAACCAACAGGCGAGCAGAACAAGAAATGTGTTCTTCATCTTCCTCTACCGGTTATGAGGGACCTACAAACAGAACCTGTAAAGCTAAAGGAATCCAGGTGCCGGTTCAAGAGGGGTGTATGCCTATGGAAAGTCTTTCTTCTAATCGAGGATACTTTGCAGCCGGACCACATCCTGCTGTCACGAGAACACGCCGTTTGTGAGAAGTTTGCTATGCCTGGTCCTGGCGTCCTGCGCCAATCGTTCTCTTCGGCGTACCTTGAAGAGGCTTGCTGGTTGCA
>JBBRRM010000102.1:0-8655 GCA_038275915.1 Nitrospirales bacterium | reverse complement strand
GTCTCAAGTCCGGGACGTGGCCTCGAATCCGAAGTCCTCGGTGCTGCTCCTGGGCGAAACGGGAACGGGAAAAGAGTATCTTGCGCGTGTGCTGCATCACAATGGCGCCCGTGCCTCGGGACCCTTTATCGGTGTGAACTGCACCGCCCTCCCAAGGGACCTGTTCGAGAGCGAATTGTTTGGCTTTGAACGGGGAGCCTTCACCGGGGCGGTCCAGCGAAAAATTGGACTGCTGGAAAAAGCGGAAGGTGGAAGCCTGTTCCTCGACGAAATCGGTGATCTGGATCTGACCATGCAGGCCAAGCTGTTACGGGTGATTCAAGAACGCACGATTCGGCGTCTTGGAGGAACGGATGATATCGAGGTGGATTTCCGGCTTATCGCTGCGACCAATCGCGACCTCAAAAAATCGGTGGCCGAGGGACGCTTTCGCGAAGATCTTTATTTCCGTTTAAACGTGGTCTCCTTCGAGTTGCCTCCGTTGCGAAAACGAGTGGAGGATATCGCACCCTTATGTCGAAGAGCGGTCATCCGATTCGGCAAGGAGTTCGGAAAAGACGTCGTGGATATCGACCCGGACGCGATGACGATGTTGCGGGAGTATGTCTATCCGGGCAACATTCGCGAGCTCCACAATATTATCGAACGGGCCATGATCTTCTGCCATGGCCAGATGCTGACAGTGGACAACCTTCCTGCCGAACTGCGGCAAAGACCGCAATCAGTGGCGGTGACTGTCGTGGAGGGCAAAGAACGCATGCTCAGGCTCGAATCGAAATTAGGCAAACAATCCCTGGCTGATATCGAGCATGCGATCATTCAAGAGGTGCTGAGGCTGTCGGATTACAATAAGACCACTGCCGCCAAGTACCTCGGCCTTACCAGATTTGCGCTGGATCGGCGCCTCAAAAAGATTGTCGAAGAGTAGCGGACACTCACGACGGATTCGGCGCCACAAACACTAATACTTTGAGGCGCTGACCTGTGTGATTCTTCACGCCGTGCTCTTCCCCGGCCGATGCCATGGTTCCCTGTCCCTGACCAAGCACGTGTTTCTCTGAACCGACCTGAAAGGTTCCCTGCCCTTCGAGCACCATATAGACCTTATCCTGCTCACCGTGGATATGCCCCTTCTGTTCCTGGCCCGGCTCGAAACAATAGATGTCACAGAAGAATCGTGGTGTCTGAAACATGTTGTTCTTCTTCATCTTATCACTACTAAATTGCTGATAATCTGATAAATTTACTACTTTCATTTCGCAGCTCCTTCAAAAATCTTGCGGATGCGCTCGACCACGCTCGATCGTCATCAGAATCGAATCCACCGGGATCAAATGATGTGAGAGCCCCAAGTTTTTAGCCGGGATCCCCATTGCTAATCCTAGTAATTGCGGCACGTGCAGGATCGGCAAGTTGAGCTCAGTATTCACCGCGCGACCAGCCCGTTCCTGGTAAATATCCAAACTCATATGGCAGAGAGGGCAGGGCGTCACCATAAAATCGGCTCCCTGCTCCTTGGCTTCTTTCATATGCATCCCTGCCATGGCCACGGCAATGGCTTCCTTTTCGAGAATGATGGGAAACCCGCAGCATTTGGTTCTCCCGGCATAGGCCACCGATTCGCCACCGACGGCCTTAATGACGCGCTCAAGGGACTTGGGATTCTCAGGATCGTCAAACCCCAGATCCCACGATGGTCGCAGGATATAGCAGCCGTAAAATGGAGCGATGCGGAAGTCTCGCATCGGCATGGAGACCATAGCTCCCAGGCGAGCCAGCCCGATGTCGCGCACCACAATCCACAACAGATGTTTGACTTGGACGTGACCGCGATAGGCCAGACCCTCTGGCGCCAATAAAGTGTTGATGCGGGCCAGGGTCCCCGGCTCCGTCTTCAATCGCCGATTGGCTGCACTCATGACTCCCTGGCAGGTACCACAGATCGTCATGACATCCAGCCCCAGCTGTTCGGCTTGCGCAAACGTTCTGGCGTTGAGAGCCAGCGCCATATCGGGGTGCGCTTCCGTCACTACCCCGGCACCACAACAGGCTGCGGCAGCGAGTTCAACGACCTCGATCCCCAATCGGCCGATGATAGCTCTCGTCGATTGATAGAGCTCGGGTGTCGCCCCTTGCGCCGCACAACCAGGGTAAAGGGCGTATTTCATAGGTCTACCGTGAGGGAAGGTGAGAGAGAGCCCGTTTGAGAGACTCTCGAAGATCGTCCATTGCCGCCGCTGTTTTCGACTTCACCTGTTCCCAGGAAGAGGCCGTTGCGGAATGAATGGCCTCGGCTTTCTTCTTGACCAGTTGTTTTTTCTTTTCTAATTCGCCGATCGACTTCTGGATGTCTGTCCTTGCTTCTCCTGACGCATGCTCGACTTGCCCACGCAGCTGCGCGATGCGGACTTGCACTTCGTCCAGTTCTGTTTGAATTTTTCGTTGAAACGCCTCTTTCTGCTGAATCGTATAGTCCTTGCTGGCCGTCACTGCCTCCTGCGCCTCCCGGATCACTGTGTCACCCGTCACCCGCCCATCCGACGCACCGGTAGCCACTGCAACAGGTGTGATGAGCAACCCTATTCCCACGATCCTCCACAACCTTATGACGTAATTCTTCACAGAAATCGCCTCCTTCTCACCACGCATCTATATCGCTCAAAGTATAGCTTCCGCCTTTCGGAAAGTCACCGTACGGCGCATCTGATCGGTTTGATTCCTTCTTTGCCATTTCCAACGAGCACGGTCCTAGCAGGCTACGAATGGTATGACAGTCGCAAGAACTTGGAATTGAAGACCTGCAGGATGCTCAAAAAGCCGTCCAGCAAGGTCGCAGCCGATGTAAGCACCCGGAGGCGTAGCCTCTGGGGCTCGCTGTGCGACGAATAAGGAGCACCAAGTTTGTGCGCGCCGCCGAATCGGTGAGGCGGCCGGGTCCCCGTTGAGGGTCTGAACGAGGCGAAAACGCTGCTGGAGGGTTTTGTCAGCATCCTGCCAGGCATCCTCCCTTTGACCACAGCTCCCCCTTTCATATAGTCTCAATGCACGACCTCATCCAGGAAAGTGAAAGACCAACCACATTATGAAACCAGCCGGACGTCGTCGTCACGATTCTCAGAAACCCGACACCCATCAAGGCCCTGATAGCATGACCGTCCGCGCCTTGCTGATTGAAGGGAGCGGGCATCTGCGAGGCGGGCGCTTGCAGGAGGCAGAACGGGCGTATCGCCTTGCCCTCGAGATGGCTCCGGAGCATCCGGAAGCGCTTCACCAACTTGGACTTCTGCTCTATCGACTCAATCGATTCGACGATGCCATCACCACGATCTCACAGGCCATCAACCATGCTCCCTCGTCTCCACTCTTTTGGTTTAACCTCGGTGTCGTCGCCCAGAAGGCGGCTCGGGCTGATGAAGCCATCCGCGCCTACCGGCAGGCCGTCGCGCTAAATCCAAAGCAACTTGACGCTTGGATCAACCTGGGAAACGTACTCAGAGATCGCGGCAATCTTCCTGAATCGATTGACGCACATCACAAAGCTCTCGCACTCAATCCATCCCATGCTGATACCCATAACAATCTCGGAGTTGCCCTCAAGGAACAGGGCCAGATGCCACGCGCCATCGCCTCCTATCGTCAGGCTATTCAGCTGAAACCGGGGCATGTCGAAGCACTCAACAATCTCGGCCTCGCCTTGATGGAAACCGGATCGTTGAATGAAGCGATTGATTCACTCACGCAGGCCCTTACAATCATGCCGGGCTATCTCAAGGCCCTCTACAACCTCGGCATCGCCTGGTCCAGAGCAGGAGAACATGAGAAAGCGGTCGATTGCCTCCAACAGGCGGCATCGGTCAAGCATGATCATGCCCGTCCCGTGAACGACCCGTTCGTCTATCGCTCGCGCATCAAACATGATCTTGAACAGATTCAATACCTGTTCGATCGTCAACTCCTCGGCCACGAGCATTGTCCCTACTTTCATGCACTGCAACGGCTTCGAGACGAATTGAACCGGCTCCCCAATCCCGGCAACCGAGTTCCCATTGCCCCCCATGATCTCGCGCCGGTCGCTGCCTCCTTCAACCGGATGCTCACTTGCACCCCGAGCCCCCATCTACCGAATGGCGCACTGGATCTGGCGCTGGACGTGGAATCCGTGGAATCCCGCTACCTCGCGACGCAACCGGAGGTGACCTGTATTGACGGGCTGCTGAACCACGAGGCACTGGAGGCACTGCGACGATTCTGCTGGGAATCCACGATCTGGAAGAAGGATTACGAGAATGGATACATCGGAGCTTTTCTGGGCGACGGATTCGCATCCCCTCTTCTCCTCCAAATTGCCGAGGAGTTACGGCTGAAGTTCCCCCGTATCTTTCAGCAGCACCGGCTCACCCAGGCCTGGGCTTTTAAACACGATAGTGCGCGTCGCGGCCTCAACATCCATGCAGACGCCGCAGCAGTCAACGTCAATTTTTGGATTACGCCGGATGAGGCCAATCTCAATCAGGAAACCGGTGGGCTGGTCGTGTACGACAAGGAAGCGCCACGCGACTGGAATTTTCAGGAATATAACAATGACAAACACAAGCCGAAGATTCTCGCCTGGCTCAAGCAGGTAGGTGCCAAAGCGGTCAAGATTCCCTATCGAGCCAATCGGGCGGTCGTGTTCAACTCCGATCTCTTCCACGAATCCGACGAGATTGCCTTCAAGGACGACTATCTCAGCCGACGGATCAACATCACGCTGCTGTATGGTTATCGGAAAAACAGCTGACAACGCGTGGGAGCGGGTCGCCAAACATACCGGGCAACGCACCAGAGTTCACCATCGTGATGCAGCTTGGCGATTGCTCCTACGCCCTTTCGGAGGTTTCGTCAGTCGACTTTTTCTGGTAGGGGTGAAGTTCCAGCTGGCAGACTGTCTGTTGCAGACGAGCCCATTCTTCAGGAACTAACGAGAGGAATTCGATGCCGAAGCGGCCCTCGCGCGTCCATCGCACAACGGCTTCCATGACGGTGATCGGAGGTTCGTCCGGCAACATATGCACGCGTATTGTGAGTGTACTTCCAGAGTGCACAAGCGTCTTGGATTCCACGCAGCAGCCACGCAGCGACAGATCGACCACATTGCCTTCCCCACTGACCACAGTGACGGAGGTAAACGAACTATGAAACTTGGCGGGAAACCGGGGATGCTGCCGTTTGTCCATGCGCCACCCTTTCTACGATTACCCCTTGATATTGCCAATGGGACGCAACTCCGCCACCTTCTTTGTAATTCCCGCGCGATCGACTGACTCGACAACCTCAGATATATTTTTGTAGGCCAGGCCGGCCTCCTCCGCGAGGCCGGACATCGACACGGCCTTGACCAGAATGCCGTGTTGTTTCATCTGCTGCTGCAGATGCTCGCCGCGAAACGTTCTCTTCGCCTGCGTGCGGGACATCGTCCTCCCCGCCCCGTGCATCGTCGACCCGAACGTGTCGCGCACCGCTTGATCTGTTCCCACGAGCAGATAGGAGCCGGTCTCCATCGAACCGCCACAGATGACCGGCTGGCCGATCTGTCGAAACATTTCTGGTAGCTCCGGACTCCCCGGTCCAAATGCCCTGGTCGCTCCTTTGCGATGCACGACCAACTCCCCTTCTGCGTACCGTTCTACTTTGGCGATGTTATGTGCCACGTCATACACCAACTCCATTCCCAACGATTCGGCCGACTGACCGAAGACCGTACCAAACGCTTCGCGAATCTGATGCGTGATGACTTGGCGATTGGCGAAGGCGGTGTTCGCGGCGCAGTTCATGGCGGAAAAATAGTCCTGTCCTTCCGGAGATCGAAACGGCGCGCAGGCCAACTGCTGATCCTTCACGGTAATGCCATAGGGGCGCATGGCCTTTTCAAACACGTGGAGATAGTCACTCGCAACCTGATGGCCGAATCCGCGCGAGCCACAATGCACCATCACGACGATCTGCTCATGGCCGGTGATACCGAGCGCCGCAGCCGTGACCGGATCGAATATCCGCTCGTTCGAGACGACCTGGACTTCGAGATAGTGATTGCCGGACCCCAAGGTCCCCAGCTGGTTGATTCCACGTTGGATCGCATGATCGGTCACGATCGATGGATCCGCTCCTTCGATGCAGCCGCCTTCTTCCATACGCAGCAGGTCTCGATGCCACCCGTATCCCCGCTCCACACACCATCTAGCCCCATGGGTCATCACCCGACCGAATTCCTCCCTTGAGAGCCGGACGAAGCCGCTCGCACCGACGCCGGCCGGCACTTTCCGGAAGAGTTCGGTCATGAGCCGTTCCAAACGAGGCTGTACGTCCGCCAGGGTCAAGTCTGTGCGAATAAGCCGCATGCCGCAGTTGATGTCGTAACCCACCCCGCCCGGCGAAATAATTCCGTCCTGCACATCGAACGCCGCGACGCCCCCGATCGGAAATCCATAACCCCAATGGCCGTCCGGCATACAGAGCGCATACCGGCGAATGCCGGGCAGGCAGGCGACATTGGTCACCTGATCGAAGACCCCGGAGTCCATACTCTGAAGAATCCCCTCTGTGGCGTAAATCCTTGCCGGCACCAGCATGCCGGATTTTTCAGATAGGGGGATTTCCCAGATTTCGTCCGTGATTCGATTGACCGTCATCGCTGTGTTCAACTTCATGATGTACGCCTGAGGCACGAGGTTAGAGGCAAGTGGCAATAGAACGAAACGGGGACCAACCTTGAGTTCCCCTCACCACGCCCTTGCCCTTCTTCATACGTCGAGCACAATGCGCACCTTCCAGCAAGCGCCTGTCTGCTTGAACTCGTACAAATGTTTCGTGACCCCTTTTACGTCGGCATGAAGCTCTTGTGTTCGCTGATCCACCCGGGCACCGATCAGACGCGCGCGCAACAGCCAAACGTTTCCCTCTCGCGTCAGGGTGAGTGGCGCCTCCCGGTACACCACCCCCGCAGCATCCTTCCAGAAGACTATGTCCGACAACCAATCGAACAATAGCGCCAAATGGTCCGCGTCGGTTCGTTCAATTGCGCGCTCCCACCCTCCCGACACCGTGGCAGGGTTGGCCAGGCTCTCAAGCACAGCCTGCGTCGCGCCACGAAAAACCTCTTCGACCGTCTCCCCTTCGGCTTCGAAGGCGAGATCTGCCAGGGCAATCTCTTCAAGAAATCGAAATGTCCCGGCCATGGGGGTCAGGCTGGAGGCGTGATGCGTCTCGCTCGTCGTATGAGAGCCTGGAGATTCCTGAGCCCGGGGATCGCATGTCCGAGGGGATTGGGAATTTTCCCTTTGAAGAACATCTTGATGCCAAGAGGAAGGATGCGCAACAAGTCACGTGGTGCAAAGCCGACCACTTTCAGCGGCATGATCGCCTCGTTCAAACGCCCTTGCAGTTCGACCAGATCGGTAAAGCCAAGAATGTGACGCGCGCCACCAGTCTTCGTCAACCCGCGTTCGAGAGAGGCCCGCCGCAAACGGATGATCGCTTCCATCGGCTTGACATCTTTCGGACAGACCTCCACGCAAAAGTTACAGCGCGTGCAGTCCCACATTCCATTCTCGTCCTGGAGAGAAGAAAGTCTGGCCCGGGTCACCGAAGGAGCCTCGCGGGGGTCGGAGAGGAAGCGATCAGCCTTCGCCAAGGCGGCAGGACCGACAAATCCCTTCGAGACTTCATGCACGGTACAAGCCGCGACGCAGGCACCGCACATGATGCAAGCATCCACATTATGAAATTGCGGATTGAGATGGTCCCCGGCCTCCGTCAGAGTCGGCACCGGCGCCCGCGCAGGTCGAACCGCTGCTACCAGCCAGGGGTGCACATCGTGGATCTTCTCCCAGAACGACGCCATATCCACGACCAAATCCTTGATCACCGGCAAGTTGCGGAGCGGCGCCACCATGATGCGCCCGTGTCGCTCAAGTTCTTTGCGAAGGGAGGTGCGGCAGGCCAGTTTTTCGCTACCATTGATCGTCATGGCACAGGATCCGCAGATGGCGGACCGGCAGGAATAGCGGAGCGCCAGACTCCCGTCGCACTCCTGCTTGATCCGTATAAGCGCATCGAGGACGGTCATCCCGCGCCCGACGTCGAGCCGGATCTCTTCGGGATGGGGTATGGAATCGACTTCTGGATTGAATCGTTGAATCGTGAAGGTCAGGCGCATAGGCTAGTGCTGAGTCATGAGTGCTGAGGACTGAGCCTCAATGAACGGACGACTGCCTGGAACTCAGCACTGAGATCTTAACACTTCGGTCAACCCAGTTCGAAGACCTTCGGAAAGTTCGTCAAATTGCGGCACCCGTCTTTCGTGACGAGCACCATGTCCTCGATGCGGACGGCCCCGAGACCGGGATAGTACAAGCCCGGTTCGACGGTGACGACGTGGCCCTCCTGGAGCCGTGACCCGGTGCGGCTGATGCGAGGCGCTTCGTGGATATCGAGGCCGACCCCGTGGCCGGTGCCGTGAAAGTAGCCCTGCATACGCCCGTTCACCAGGCCTGTCTTGTACCCGGCTTTCTCAAATCGGGTGCAGATGCCTTGATGAATCCTCTTTCCATCGGCTCCGTCTTTGACTTTGGTGATCGCCTCTTCCTGCGCATCGAGAACCGTCTGGTAAAGGCGCTT
>JBBRRM010000101.1:0-8726 GCA_038275915.1 Nitrospirales bacterium | reverse complement strand
GTGACGGGCCCGAAGCGGGCCAACACGCGCGCTTCGAACCACTCTTTTCCATGCCGGCGGATGAGCCACAGCCGTGCAGCCGTTCCAATGGTCAAGGGAATCACGATGAACGCGATGACGGAATACAGCAGCACCCAGAATGGGACCGTGAGGGAGGAAGCCCCGTTCACGAGGAACCCGACGATCGGAGCGAACAACACGAGCATGATGAGATCGTTGACCGATACCTGCACTAAGGTATACGCGGGGTCGCCATCTGTCAGATAACTCCACACAAACACCATAGCGGTGCAGGGGGCAGCCGCTAAGATAATCGACCCGGCAATATATTGATCGGCTTCCGCCGGCGTGACCCAGGCGGCGAAGACATACCGGAAGAACAGCCATGCGAAGAACGCCATCGAGAACGGCTTCACCAGCCAGTTCACCACTAAGGTCACAGCAAGGCCTTTCGGTCGCCTGCCGACATTGCGAACCGACGCGAAGTCGACCTTCATCATCATCGGAATGATCATCAACCAGATCAGCACGGCAATGGGGAGGTTAATGTGGCTGCCTTGGCCGAATTCCATGCTACGGAAAGTCTGAACGAAATCAGGCATGATCTTGCCGATAATAATCCCCGCCACCATGAAGCTACCCACCCACAGACTCAAATACCGCTCAAAGAAATTGAGTCTCTTGCTTTCGGCCCTGACGAGAGCGCTCTCTAACACACCTTCCATGTCAATTCCTTTCAGCCTCTGTCCTGGTCATGAGCGGTTTACCTGAATCTGTCCCGGTGCGGGATGCTCACGTGCTTGCCGTACTGAAGGGATCATTTTCTTTAAACGTATCAATAATTATTGATTGATCAGAGCCAGAAAAAACTAACAACGCCGGGATAAGGAACCGACTCGGTGATTCGATGGCTTTAACCCTTGTATCACCTCTGCTAATTCCTCTAGGCCGTCTGCATTGAGGGAATAGTAAATCCATCTACCCTCGGGACGATCGTTGATAAGTCCGGCATCTTTGAGCACTTTTAGATGAAAGGACAGACGCGACTGCGTGGTCTTGAGGGCTTCGGTGAGATCACACACACATTGCTCACCGTCTTGGAGCCGCGCCATAATCATAAGTCTCGTTTCGTCCGACAGGGCGTGAAATAGGCTTACGCTTTTATCTCGCTGCTTAAGGGTCATCATCACTTCTTTATATATCAATATAAATTGATATGTCAAAAAGCAAAAACCATCGTCGATCACCTCGCGGAGCTGATGGGGCTCGATTCTATACGAGCAATAGGCCGGCCGAGCGAACCTTCTTCCAGGAGGTACTCCTGAGGAAAGTCGAGAATTCCCGAATGGTTCCTGGAAATGTCGTTTTCGTCTCTCTAAGCAAGGGGTAGAGGGATGAGGGCCGGTTGCATGGAGTGGCTTGCCGAATCAGCTCGTTAAGCCATTCAGCTTGTCGGCTGGCGAAGGTGACTGTGTGATCGTTGGTGCGCCCCGGCAGAATGAGTCGCGTTTTTCTTCCGATCACTTCAGCGACTGGTTGCCCGCCTAGCCATACAAACCGTCGTTCTGCCTGTGGGTCATCTTCGACCATTCGACCCTTGAGGAGACGCGTTATCCATGCAGGGGAGACCTTTGGCCTTGGGACGGCATGGTCGAACCATTGGCGAACATCGAGTGTCAGTCCTCGCCCTTCGAGGTAATTAAGCATCGACCGTCGTAGCCCTTCCCCGAGCCATTCCGGTGTCTCACCACATCGATCCTGGTGGAGGAGGTCATTCTCCGCAAAGCCTTGAAACTTTGGCCCGAGGATCTGCAACCCGTGAGCGGCCGGCTTGAGCCCGATTGGACTATGAGCCGTTGCGGTGAAGCGATGCCAAAAGGCAGATTGTATGAGGTCTGCGGCCACCAATTGACGTACCCGCTCTAAGGAGTCCACCGTTTCTTGAACCGATTCCGAAGGACAGCCGTACATGAGATAGGCATGAATGAGAATGCCTGCGTCTTTGAAGGCCGCCGCCACAAGCGCGGTCTGATCGACGGTTATCCCTTTCTTGATCATTTCCAGCAGCCGGTCCGAGGCAGCTTCGAGTCCTGTCGTCATGGCGATACAACCGGATGTGGCCAAGAGGCGGCATAGGTCTGGTGAGAAGGCTTCTTCGAAACGGATGTTGCCCCACCATGAAATGGTGATACCCCGTTCAAGGAGCGCCAGAGCGAGCGATTTTAAGGCAGCGGGAGGCGCTGCCTCATCGACAAAGTGGAACCCCCGGCGGCCGGTCTCGGCGATCAGTTGCTCGATTTGTTGGATGAGCCGATCGGTCGGCGTCATCTCATAGCGGCTGATGTAGTTGAGTCCCACATCACAAAACGTACACTGCTTCCAGTAACAACCGTGGGCCACCGTGAGTTTGTTCCAATGGCTTTCCGACCAGAGCCGATGCATCGGATTTGTGCTGTCCAGGATCGTGAGGTATCGGCCCAAGGCCAGTCCGCTGTAGGTCGGACAGCCGACCTCGCCCATGCTGAATTCCCCATCGGACGTATCGTTCGCAAACACCACTTGCCCCTTGTTCCGATAGAACGTTCGACAGAGTTGCGTGCGCGGTCTGGTTCCTGACAGATGCTCGATCAATGAAAGCAGCGGCCGTTCCCCGTCGTCGAGCGTGACGTAATCGGCATAGTCGAACACGCGGGGATCCGACAGACGGCGAAGCTCCGTATTGGCATATCCGCCGCCAAGAGCAATGGTGATATCGGGTCGTTGGGTTTTGATCGAGTGGGCAATGCGAAACGCGCCATAGAGGTTTCCGGGAAAGGGCACGGTGATAGCCACCAGGGATGGGTTGAGACGCTCGAGATGTTCCCACAAGGACGCGAGCATGAATTGATCCGTCAGGGTGGGGGGAACCGCGACCGCATCGATGATGGTCTCGAACGACGACGCGGCCCGCGCGATGTGTTCGGCATAGTGGCTCAGAGCAAAATGGGGAGAAACGGTCGCCTGAACCAAGTCGGCCAGGTCTTCAAGATACAAAGTGGCGAACCGTTTGGCCCGATCTTGTTGAGATAAGGCCCGCGATGATGCCACCTGGTCTCTCTGGCCGGCGAAGCGAGGGCCTTGGGGCAGAAATCCTGGACGAGCGAGCAGCAAAGCTAATGAGGGGTTACGTCCTTGTAGAAATTCGATAACCGGCTCGATTGCATTGAGATAGGCCGGTTCGACAGCCAGCATTTGTCTTGCTTCACCCGGCAGGTCATTTTCGTGCCTGCGCACTTGTTCAAATACGGCCTGGAGTCCCGATCGACAAAACAGCCGGAGCACCATTTCAATGCCGAGATCGGCTTGAAAGGCCTGGATGCCTCGACCGCGGAGAAAACCCGTGAGGTAGGCGGTGGAGGGATAGGGGGTATTCAGCTGAGTGAGCGGAGGGATGAGGAGTAACAGGCGCTGAGGGGGCATAGTCGTTGACATAGCACAGGACTGCTTGGCAACGCCAGATTATCCCTTATGCAGCTAGGTCTCCTTCAAGGTTTCCACGGAGGAATTGATGAAATATCCGGTCCACCGAGGGAGGTTCAGGTAGTCAGATACCTCCTGGGAAAGCTCATTCCGGGTGACGCTCCGCACAATCGATCGATGGAGATGAGTGCTGAGATTGACCACATTCGGGTTAGTCTGATCGACTGTCGGATCGTACAAAATGACTAGCGGGCGCATGCGCGAGTGCAGATTGATGCTGATCACGATCCCGATGGACTTGTCGTTCAGCTCGACGACTGTCCCGGGCGGATACACGCTCAGGGTTTGAATGAGCGCGACGATGACTTCTTCGGGAAGTGTTGCTTTGCCGGTGAGGAACAATTTTGCGAGCGCTTCTGCCGGGGTAAGGTTTTGCCCAATTTCCTGCCCATTGGTGAGGGTATCGTATTCATCCACGACCATGAGAATTCTGGATAGCAGAAGGATGCGGTTTCCCTTCAATTTAGCGGGATAACCGGATCCGTCGATCCGTTCATGGTGTTGTCGGATAATGTCTACGACGACTTCTGGAAAACCGGGGAATTGTGCGAGCATGCCGACCCCGGATTCGACATGCTGCTGAAACGCGGTTCGATCTGCGGTCGTCTTGGGGCCGCCCTTCTTGAGCAAGCGGGGGGCAACCGTTGCTCACCGATGTCGTGCAGGAGGCCGGCGATTCCCAGATTTTTCATTTGCTCACGGTTCAAATCAAATTGTTTTCCTACCATCATGGAAAGCGTCGCCACGTTCATCGAATGGAGTACGCTGATATCATCAAGATCTTGCGCGCCGAACAAACTGCCCATTGCACTGGAGGTGGCGTCGTCCATGACCAAATCAGCCAGCGCATTGACCATTTCCTTTGCCGTAATGACGCCTACTTCGGATCCTGATCGAACTTCTTGGAGTACTCTCGTGCTCTGAGCGAAGCTCAGTTTGTAGACCGCGTCGGCTTGATCAAGACTTTCTTTGTATCGAGCGAATGTCGGCCGGGGAGGGTCACTATCTAAGGCTGGCTCGGCCGATACAGAGGAAGGAACAACCGCCTGATTTTTTCCCGTCTCGGGTTCGTCTTCGTTCCACTGTGGCTTTTCGCGATCCGATAAGGCCGGGTCGACCAGCACCGAACTCAGCCCGAGGCTACGAATGATGGTCAGCTCATCCTCTGAGGCGATTTTGAACGTCTTGCTGGCAAACGGATGCTTAAACCAGGAGCAGTTCAGATCGACATACATGCCGATTTTGAGTTCTTCGGGTTTGGTCAAAAGCAGGCGTGATTGTCGTGAGTCGGATGCGGAAGACGACTGTTTGGCCATTTCGAACCTGACTTCCCGGATGAATAGACGGATACGAACCAATACTATGAGATAGTATCGGTCAGTTCCTGCAGTTCTTGAATAGTAGCTTCATATTTGAGGCGGTTAGCTTTTACCCTCCTTGGTCTATGGTCCGGCTGATGGGCACTTCATATGATCGAGATTTCATAAGTCCGTGTTAACAGGGAAATATTTATGAATATCGCGAGAGATGGACACCCTCGACTTCAGAGCATTGGGAAGTATATAGGGCAGCCTGAAATTGCGATGGCTCGACCATGCCTCAATGACTGTCTCGGATAATTGGGCGCATTTGATGAGCGTGATCCTCTATAGCGACTTCAATTGTCCGTTCTGCTATGCGATGCACGAAAGGCTACACGAGATGAACCTGCTCGATCGCTGTGAATGGCGAGGCGTGCAACATGCTCCGCATCTGTCGAAGCCTATGGCACGCTGGAGCGGTGCCTTGGCGGCAGAATTGCGCCACGAAGTGACGCTGGTTCAACGATTGGCGCCAAGAGCCTCGATCTCTTTACCGCCGGGTAAGCCGAATACACGCGATGCGATCGAATTGGCGGCAGCGCTTCTCAGGCAGGAAGTTGGTCGAGGAATGGACTGTGTTCGGGAGGCCTATCGTCTTTTCTGGTGTGAGGGGCAAGACCTGTCGGATCCGGCGGTACTTGATCGGCTGGCGAAGGCGAGTGGAGGACAGCCCTGGGCAATAGGTCCTGGAGCTGCTTCGCCCATGCAGGTGATGAGTCAGTGGGAGGAGCAGTGGCGGGCCACCGGCGAATCCGGCGTCCCACTCCTTGTTGCCCAGGATGGTCGTGTGCTCGCCGGTTTGGCCAGCCAGGACAATATCCGTCAGTTCATGGCATAACCGGTTCGTCGGTCTAGGAAGATTATCCGAGACGGCCGGCATTGTCCTGCTGCTAGTCCACATCGAGACTGGAAACATAGGTCTGCAGCTCCCGTCGTTGCTCGTCTTCGGTGTTCTTCGAGACTTCAATTTCTTTGCGTAATTGCTCGAGCTCGGTTTCCTGCTGATCCAGTTTCTTTACATAGCGCGTATAGAGGTCGGAGTTCTGGGGGAGCCGTTGCATATTTTCTCGAATGCGGCCGTGCTCAGCGGTAATCTCAGCGATACGTTGATCGAGCCTCATGCGTTGGGCGCGCGTGTCGTCTAATTTGGTGCGGAGGGTGACGACTCGCTGGAGAGCCTCCCGCACTTTTTGGCTGACCTCCTTAGCGCGTACATAATAGACCATGAGGTCTGTGCCCGAATCCATCAGCTGTATCGATTCCTGAAGGGGCAAGGTTTCCTTCACACGGAGCGAAGCCGTTTTCCCCGGTTCGACGGGTACGGCGAATCGATACAGATCGCGAGTCCGCTCCGTCGGTTCCGTTGGCTCGGTCAGTTTCCAATCCGGGCGATACTGTTGTTCGATCAGGACTAACTTGGTTTTGGCATCGCGATTTTTGATGAGATAGGTGCGATCTTCAATCCGGCGTCTAGACACCAGCATCGTCCCTTTTTTGAGGGAGACGGTGACCAGTTCCTGGGTGCCGCCATTGAGTTTGGGCTCGATTTCGGTCTTGAGGTCGAGGGCGTAGCTGATCAGACGGTCCTGGCCGGGAGGGAGGTCCTCGATACGTGCGTCCCCTGCGTAACTACCGCTCTCGAAGAGGGTAATCGGTCCTTGCATCAAATGGAGCGGAGAAGAATTCTTCAGGCGGTAACCGTTCAAGGGATGTTTGGCATGGACGGACTGGTTGTAGACTGACACCTTTTGCCCTTGCAGGAGCTGTCCGATAATCGGAAGCATCGCGCTGGTGTGCTTCGCCAAGGTCACGGGAGTCTCGATCCGATATTCAAACAGTTCGCCCTTATCGTGGGCCATGGCCGTCGGGGCGACGCTGTCCTCCAGACTGTCCATCCCCATGTCAGCGGCGATGGCGGCTTCTGCCGGCGCATTGGCCCGACCGCCGGCCGCGCCTTGTGTCATCTTGCCCAGTAGGCGCTCTTTCTTCATATCGTTATGGACGGGAGGAGGGGCCATCGGCTTGAGCTCGTCCATGGCATCGCCGTACGTCTGAGGCCTGAGGTTGGCGTAGAGCTCAGGCTGAACGATCGGGCGGGGATTGTAGAGTGGCTGATACAGATCCATCGTAAATGAAATGGGGCGCCCCGATACGAGCGAGAGGGTCACGTTGCGCCAATCCTGCTCCGTCGTATTTTCGACGATCGCCCATCCTTGGAGATAGGGTGCCTTGTTGTCGTCCAAGACCAGTCGATAGGATGTTTTCCAGACAGGCGTTTCCGTCAAGTAGGCGACGCGAGCTTGCCGGCTCCCTGTCCCGTCGAAGGTAATGGAGACTGTTTTCTTCTGTGCATCATGGTTCGAAGCCAGGATAGCAAGGGCCTGATTCAGTTCGGCGTTCAACGCGGGATTGGTCAATTTGATGCGTTGGATATTCGTAAGGGACAGAGAACGAAACCCTTCTTCCGTCAGAAGGTTGATATATTCCTGTTCGATGACACGGCGCTGCGATCCCTCGCCGACGGACTCTGCTTTCTTTTCTACGCCAAGTAATGTACCGACGATGGAGTTTGGCGCGGCGACTTCAACTGGTTCTCCGCGGACTTGGGTCAGTATCTGTCCCAGGGTCGGATTGCCGTTCAGGTTGATGCCGAAGCTGCCGAGCGTCTTGGTCACGGGGTCGCGCGAACCATACGTCACGGTCGAGACCTTGCCGGCACCAAAGTCCTGCACGACCAGGCTTTTCAGAATGTCGTTGATCTGCGACACGTGGAATCGCAGCTCGAGTTGTGTGCGATTGTTCAAGGACCCGTCATGCTGAAAATACCCAACGCCGCTGGAATAGAGAACGATCTTGGAGAGGGGGAGTGTTGTCGCATCCTCTCCCAGAGCAGGCCAAGGGAGCAGCAGGATTGATACGAGGATCAACCGCCTCACAAATTCGTGACTGAAACGAGCCGAAGCTGCGCACATGGGGGCCTCCATCACAGGGTGTTCTGTGGTGATCTATCCTGTCCCTGTCATGTCGTCAAGCGGTCAATCCTTTCAGCCACCGCAGAGAATTGTCCGCGCCGTCGACCTCATGGTACGGTTCACACTATCTGTCAAAGGAGGTGAAGGATGCAAAGCCAGTCCGCTTCAGCCATCGACGAGATTTTGAGAAATGGCCGCACGATTGCCGTAGTGGGATTATCGTCAAATCCAGCGCGGCCGTCGTACAGGGTTGCGAGTTACATGCAGGCACAAGGCTATCGCGTGATTCCTGTGAACCCGAACGAAACGAATGTTCTTGGGGAACCGGCCTATCCATCGCTTGCCGCCGTGCCCGGTAGCATTGATCTCGTGAATATCTTCAGGAGGTCGGAAGACGTCCTACCTATAGTCGAAGAGGCGATTGCTCGAGGCGCCAAAGCGATTTGGATGCAAGAAGGTGTGGTTAATGAGGATGGTGCCGCACGAGCGGCACAGGCAGGCTTGCCTGTTGTGATGGATCGTTGCTGGCTCAAGGAACATGTGGCGCGATCACACCGTGGCTGATCGCTCAGCAGACATGCCGCCGGCCGCACCACTCAAAGACCAACAACGTGAAACGCTCATAGCGGCGGCTGAGTTATTGGGGAAGGCCTTAGATACCACCGTCAAGATTCCTGGCACGCGTCTCTATCTGGGACTGGACCCACTCCTGGGACTGATTCCCGGTCTTGGCGATGCATTGGCAAATCTGTTGGGAACCGTCATTCTACTATTGGCTGCGCGACTTCACGTGTCCAAGATCGTCATTGCGCGCATGAGCCTGAATCTCCTCATCAACGGAACGATCGGAGCGGTTCCCATTGCCGGTGATCTG
>JBBRRM010000100.1:0-8780 GCA_038275915.1 Nitrospirales bacterium | reverse complement strand
GACCTTATTCAACTTCACTCGTTCAAGTACGTCTGGCTTTGATTTGGGCATACATCCTTTTATCGATCGCTCAGAATAGGTATTTCACGCCGAAGAGAATTCATGCTCGAGGCATCGAACGGACTGTCGGTGGTGGTTCCTCCTTGCTTGGTTTCGATCGCTCCTCGATTCCGGTTCATGGCAAACTCCGTATTGAGGAGCACATGCTGGGTGACGATAACCATGAACGCCTTGAGTCAGGAGATCTGATATAACGATTGCGTCGGACCTTTTACAGCACATATCCGCTCGTCGATGACAATACGCAATGGCAGACACTGACCGCTGATTCACTCTAAACGGACCTCGTTCATCACGGCACAGCCAACGGCCAAAGTTGTCTCAGTCGTATCTTCACCCAATCGGAATAGGTCACATCTACATCAACGTCTCGCCCCGATGGAGCCGAAACACCTAGCGGCTGCCCTTCACACTTTCCGCCAAACCAGTCGGCACAGGCGAGAACGCCCCAGCCATCCTTATATCGCCATTCGGCTTCTTGGTGGCAATGACGACACGGGTTCATGGCGGTACCTGCGCGGCCATCCTGTTGGAGCAGCGTTCCATGATTGACCAGGTTTTCTCTTTCGAGTCATAGCCATCATACCCGCGTCGATATTGTACGAGTGTCTTACCCGAGGGCGCAGGTTGAAACGTGAGATCAAAAAGGGCGGAGCCTGCATAAATCGCAAAAACTCTGATGAGCGGGCCACGACGTTCCCTGGTTAAATGGACGTCGGGCTGGCCCATGACCCATGTGCCCATTTGTATTTCGCGCTTTGCACACGTGGCTAGTTGTTCGTATAGCGCGGGAAAGGTATCTGTCTGAACGGGTTCAGTTGCGCGCACCTCTGCGAGATCCTTAGCAAGGCAGGCGTTGAGGAATAGGAGTGGAATGAGTGACAGCCAGCGCATAGTTCAATCGAGCCTAAGGACTCGGTTCTCAATGTTGGACGGTCGAACGTACAAGCTATAGATGTGACCAAACATGGAATGACACGCCTCTTCGACGAGATCGGAAGACCGCTGCAGCAGCGATATCCATAGATATAGCTTACGGGGGTATCTTCAAATACTGGGGGGTGCCCTAGGAAATCGTTGCTGTGTCGCAGACACCGAGGCCCCCAGTTGTACGCGACGGTGATTGCCGTGCTTGTCCACGGACCTAGTCCTTTGCCAGTTCTGCAACTCGCGGATAGCAGATGATTGATGGACCGGTTTTAGAATGACCCTATGTTGTGATGAAGTTCGGCGGCGAAGGGAATGACATTCGCCGATCGAATTCCTCGTACAGGCGTGGACGTCTTTGGGAGCGTTGTCGGGCTGAAGTATTGGAAATGTGCGGCATAGAAGACAACCAACCTTTCTCAAAAGCGTCGGCGGTTGGCCTTCCATGCCCGCAGGCAGTGATAGGTAGTCGGCAAGTATGGAAGTCTCTCGGAGACCCTGTCATGTCAGGGATGAGGCAACCAGCGGTTTGCTAAGCCTTTCCGTGAATCGCCCAGATGGCGGGGTCAGGTAGTATAGCGTTCGTAGGGTCGCTCAATCGCTTCCCCGCAGTCAAGACAATGGTACGTGGTCGTCACATAGCCCTCGTCACTGGGGGCCAATTGTTGCGTCGGATGCGTACAGGGTGGAGGCGGATTTCCTCGCTGTGCCCACTTCGCTTGGAGGTCAGCAGCTTCAGCTCTAGTCATTTTCGCTCCTGCGTCAGAACTGATCCGCGTCTCGTGGGAGCGAATGTTATCACACGCACCGAAGCGGTGGCCTGGGCAAAGCCCTAGCAAAGGAGATGAGGGGGTGGCGTGATACATGCTCCAATTCATCGTGTTCACCTCCAGTTTGTTAGTTTGCTGCCTCTCAAGATCTCTCGAGAGGGCTGACAGTTAGTGGTCTTACCGCCACATGGCTACCGAGAAGAACTTGGTTGCGGAGGAAGGATTTGAACCTTCGACCTTTGAGTTATGAGGTTGTAAAGTCTATTTTCCCGACCCCCTGATTTTGCGTCTGCTCTTCGTCCGTCGATCGGACGATAGCTATCTACCTATTGTTACGACAAGGGCGAGCCTACCACAGGGCTGCACGCCTCCCTGGTCAGGCCGGTGGTCGTCACTCTTCGCCTGATCGCCCTTTCGCTGGAAAAACGGCATGTGCCTTGCGGCTGCATGAGTTCTTTAGTTGGAACGAGCGGCGAGCATGCGGGTGGAAAGAAGATTCATCAGGCGGCTGTGGAGTGCGGTGAGATCATCGAGCAGCTCGATCTTGGTATCACGAAGGCGATTTCCAATGGCGCGGGCCCCCTGGCCGCCCACGGCAACAGACCAACGGGTGGCGAGCTGCTCGAGTTCCTTGAATTGTTGGAGCGCCTCGGCCTCCGGCTTTACCTCAGTGAGAGAGAGAAGTACGAGATCAGGCTTGATCTTCTCGCAGAAGCTCACGAGGTCTGAATAGGGAAGGCTAGGGCCCAGGTAATACACCTGGCAACCTCTGGTCGCTGCGATATAGGCCACAGCTTGAGCGCCGATCTCGTGTGTTTCGCTTTCCGGGCAGGCGATCAGGACCCGGGGACCAAATTCATTGACGGGAAGTTGATTCATGACCGAGAACAATTTCTGTTGGATGATCTTTGTCACATAATGTTCGACGGCAACATTTAATTGACCTTCATGCCAAAGCTCGCCGATTCGTCGTTGCAGCGGAAGTAAAATCCGCTGGACGGCTTCTTCAAACGGAATGACGGCCACTGCGCCGTTGAGCCTGCGCTCGAATCCTGCCTTATCGAGCGGGTCAAGCGTTCCGATCAAATCATCTAACAGACGGTTATGCGGCTTCTGCTCCTCTGCAGAAACTGGGGTTGCGATACGCATACGTCCGACAAGCGAATCGTGTCCCTCCACTGCTAGTGAACCAATCGTTGCGCCTTGTTCCATCTGGTGCTTCACAAAGCGGAGGAGTGCCACCTCTTCGTCGCTGTATTCGCGATAGCGATTGGAGCTCCGGGAAGGTTTGACAAGCCCGTACCTCCTCTCCCAGACGCGAATGACATCCTTCGAAAGACCGGTGAGCTTTGCAACTCTATGAATTCTATATGTATTCATATTTATTTCCTTATTCTATTATTATGTCAAATGTTTGTCAAATATTTATCACTACAACACTTGACACATTGGACATTTTAGGTTATACATTAGACATACATGATACAAACATTGAACAATAAACCCTTGGAGGTAATCATGGCAAGAGCATTGACGGAGAGGGCCGAAGAGCCCCGGAATCAAACGGCCTGTTCTGCGGTCCCACATGGGTCGACCTGCACCAGGTGCGGGGGCATCATGGTGAGGGACTTCTGTATGGATTTAATGAACGGCGCAGGTGAACTGGAGTTGGCCGCGAAACGTTGCGTGCAATGTGGTGAGGTTGTCGATCCCGTGATCCTGCACAACCGGCGGCTCCCCCAAGATTCGATGGCGAGTCGGTTTTCAGCAAGGGTGTTGTCAAGCGACCAGGGTCGTCCTGGTGTTCCCAAACCAAGGAGGTTTCCCATGCGGAGTCAAACATTGCTTCAGGTCGGATTGGGGGTGGCGTTGATGGCTGGAGTCATCTCGGTCGCAACAGCGGCGGACATGCCGAGCACCGACAAGGACATGGTGCTCATCCCAAAGGGTGAATTTGCCATGGGGAGCAACGAACACTCAGATGAGGCCAAGCATCAGGTCGTGCTGGATGCCTATCTGATCGACAAGTTTGAAGCGTCGAATACGCGGTACAAGGAGTTCATGAAAGCCACCGGTCACGCGGCTCCGGCCTACTGGGACGATCCTCGACTCAGTAAGCCGAATCAGCCGGTGGTCGGTGTGAGTTGGACTGACGCGAACGCGTTCTGCAAGTGGGAAGGCAAGCGACTTCCGACGGAAGCAGAATGGGAGCGAGCGGCCAAAGGTCCGGAAGGCGATAACCATTATCCGTGGGGCCACAAGCTTGATCCCAAGAAAGCCAACTATGGGCAGATTGTTGGCCATACTACGCCGGTAGATTCCTATCCGGAAGGAGTGAGCGGGTTTGGGCTTTACAACATGGCAGGGAACGTCTTCGAATGGGTCGAGGACTGGTATGACCCGAAATTCTATAAGGGGAGTGTCGCGCTGAATCCACGTGGCGCCGAGAAGGGCTACAACTTTGCCAATCAAGGCCCGGTCAAAGTGTTGCGCGGCGGTTCCTGGCTCGCACCGGAAACTTCCCTCCACACGAGCCATCGGTTCTGGAATCAGCCGGACAATAACTCTTATGGGGTCGGACTTGGGTTCCGTTGCGCAAAGTCGGCGCAGACGGTGTCCGACGAAGCCCTGCAAGCAGGCCGCGATGCGTTCATTCAGGCATTAGTCTCGATGGGTGCTGAGAAGAATGCCGACGCGATGGCCTCGATCGAAAAGGCGTTGGCTTCGGAGCCTGGCAACAAGGAATACTTGGCGACCCGCGAGCTGATCACGAAGAGCATGAAGAAGAAATAGGTGCAGGACTAATGGGGGGCGGCATTGCCGCCTCCCGGAAGGCTCCGTGACAGGAGGTTTGACATGAATAGATCCAGAATTAAACTGGCGGCGGTCTTGGTGACCGGCATGACTATGTCGGCCGGAATAAGCTATGCGGAAGAATCCTTGATCCCCAAAGAGATGGTCTATGTCGGGCATGGGCCATCGGTGATGGGGATTGATAAGGAAGCGCCTGCGGACTTAGGCAAAAAACCCTCGGCCTATGACAGGAGAATGAAGGGGCCCTTGTCTGCCGAGGCGTTGAACGACGAAGGTCCGGCCCACACGGTGTTCTTGGATTCATACCTCATTGATACATTCGAAGTTTCGAACAACGACTATGGCAAGTTCCTCAAGGCAAAAGGTCATCCGGCCCCTGCCTATTGGGACGATCCTCGCTTGAGTAAGCCTGGGCAGCCTGTCGTCGGGGTGAATTGGGACGATGCGAAAGCATTCTGTGAATATCGCGGCAAGCGGCTTCCGACGGAAGCGGAATGGGAAAAGGCGGCCCGTGGTCCCAAGGCCAACCTCTATCCCTGGGGCAACGACTTCGACCCGGCAAAAGCCAACTATGGCAAGCAACACGATGCGACCATGCCCGTGGATTCCTACCCGGAGGGCGCCAGTTATTACGGTGTCTACAATATGGCCGGCAATGTCTTCGAGTGGGTTTCTGATTGGTATGACCCCCGTTACTATGGAAAGCTTGAAACCATGGTGAATCCGACCGGTCCGGCAATGCCCATCTGGATGGGGGGTACTGGCACCTACGTGGACCGGCTGACGGTCGGCGAAAAGCGGGTCATTCGTGGAGGGTCGTGGATCGCACCGGAAGGCACCGTCAGGACGACGCACCGGTTCTGGAATCACCCGCTCAACAACAGCTACGGAGTGGGCTTGGGCTTCCGCTGTGCCAAGACTGCCCCACCAGAAATCGAACACCAGATCAGGGACAGCTACTATCGCTGCCCTGGTGGAGATGGGTCGAGAACGCTTTACGGACGCGCAGCAGGCGGTCAGTCGCGGGTTGGCCATCGATCCCAAAAACCTAGAACTGCTGGAACTTCAGTCGCTTGTTGAACAGACAATGAAGCCGCTGTGAGGGAATGCTGAAACGGTTTTTCTCAATGCTGTGATCGTAACGGAGGCGGACCTATGATACATGACAAGATTCTCCTGACCGGGATTGTCCTCATCGCGCTACTCGCAAACTCGCCCCTCCAGGCTGGTCCCATCGATACGGCCCAGCATCCGTACCCGGAGAGCGCAAAGGCGGTCCATCAGGCCGAGCATGATGTGGATCAAGCGTGGGAGGTCTACCATCGCGCCGCTCTAGGTGGGACGGTCGCTTCCCCTGCTCTGCAAGCGGACATCGAACAACACCTGCACGAAGCCAGAACTCTTGTCAGCCAGGCGCGAGAGGCAGCCGAGGGGGGAGAGAAGCGTCAAGTGCAGCGCCTTGTGAACCAAGTGAAAGTCCATACCACCAAGGCCATCGAGGGGAGCAAGGAGCAGAAGAAATGACACAAGGTGTGAGAAGAAGAAGCGCTAGCTGGAGAACTATTGCTGTGATGATGGCTCTAGGCGCTGCCGTTGCCATACCGCCGGTCGTCGCAGCGACGCCGGCTCCGAAGGAGCTCGCCCCAGTTCCGATGGTAACGATTCCGGCTGGAGAATTCTTGATGGGGAATCCTGGAGGAACAGGCCGGGCGGATGAGTGGCCGCAGCGATCTGTGTACCTCGATGAGTTTGCGATCGATCAAGTCGAGGTGACGAATGAACGGTATCTTGCTTTCGTGGCGACCACCGGCCATCGAAGCCCTCCCAATCCCTATGGTACCGGCCCGCTTTCGTCCGTGAAAGGCATCGAACAGCTTCCGGTCGGGCAGGCCACTTGGTACGACGCTAAGGCCTATTGTAGTTGGGCCAAGAAGCGGCTCCCGACGGAAGCGGAATGGGAAAAGGCCGCTCGCGGAACCGATGGTCGTCTGTTTCCTTGGGGCAACGAACCCGCGACATTGAAGCAGGCGAACTTCGATCGTGAATGGGAGGAGGAAAAAACATTACATCCGGTTGGGTCCTTGCCCGGCGGCGATTCACCCTACGGAGTAAAGGACATGTCTGGCAATGCTCGAGAATGGGTGCAGGATTGGTATGACCCTGAGTATTACCAGCATGCGCCGGACCGGAATCCGCAGGGTCCGGACAAAAAAGGTGTGGTTCGATCGATTCGCGGCGGATCTTGGCATAGCCCGATTTCAGACATTACCACGACGGCTCGCGGGCGCGGGGGATTTGCGCTGCAGACCCATGGGACTGGCTTTCGCTGTGTACTTGGCGTCGAAGGCGAGATCCAGAAAAAGTAAATCATGGATATTGTAACGTGATTGGACCCCCTCGTGGTTCTGGTAAGGAGATGAGCTATGTATATTGTTGTGGCTGGCGGAACGGGCTTCATCGGTCGGGCGTTATGTGCCTCGCTCTATCAGGCGGGGAATCGGGTCACCCTCCTTACGAGAAGGAAGGAAGAGGCGCAACAGTTGTTCGACTCCGCTGTGACTGCCGTCGAGTGGGATGGCAGGGAGGCAGGAGCCTGGGAGCGTTGTCTCGAAGGTGCCGATGCCGTCGTCAATCTTGCCGGTACTCCCATCGCCGATGCTCGCTGGACCGATGCCCGCAAGCGACTCGTCAGTGAAAGCCGGATCCTCACCACTCGCCTGCTGGTAGACGCTATGTCTCGCCGGTCCTTTAAACCGTGCGCACTTATGAGTGCCTCCGGTATCGGCTACTACGGCGCTAGCGACGATCGTGTGCTGGATGAGGGCGCAGCGCGCGGCCAGGGCTTTCTGGCCGATCTCTGTTTGTCGTGGGAAGCGGAGGCCCTTCGAGCTGCGGAGTTCGGTGTGCGAGTCGTTATGCTGCGGACCGGAATGGTGCTTGAACAAGACGGCGGGGCCTTGCCGAAGATGTTGTTGGCCTTCCGGCTCTTTGCGGGCGGTCCGATCCTGCCGGGAACTCAGTGGGTGGCCTGGATCCATCGGCGTGATTACATCGGCTTGATCCAGTGGCTTCTCGCAACGCCAAGCGTCTCTGGGCCCTTCAATGTGGTGGCGACCGAGGCTGTGACGATGACCCGGTTCTGCCAGGTACTCGGACAAGTCGTCCATCGTCCGTCCTGGCTTCCCGTCCCTGGTTTCGTCCTACACATGGCGTTGGGTGAACTGGGGACGCTCATGACCACGGGCCAACGGGTTCATCCGGGGAAGGCGCTTGCCGGGGGCTACGTCTTTCACTATCCGACGCTGGAACCGGCCTTGCGGGCGATTGTGACGAAAGGATAGAGGAGCCGACTGACATGATAGCGACCGACGAAGAACAGGCCCTGGCCGGATGCCGTATCGGGACGGACTATCCTTCCCCCATCGTGGATCACCGGCAAGCCCGCGAGGAGTATTTAGCGCTTGGCAAAAAACTGGTGATGAGATGATGACCGTGGTGCTCCGCCTTGGGATCAGCCGTTGTCTCCTGGGAGATGAAGTCCGGTTCGACGGGGGACATAAGCGCGACCATTTTTTGACCGATGTGTTGGGCCGCTACGTGGAGTGGGTCCCGGTTTGTCCGGAGGTTGAGGCAGGACTGGGCACTCCTCGCGAGGCAATGCGCCTGGTCGGCCACTTTGAGGAGCCCCGACTCGTGACGATCAAGAGTGGGACCGACCACACGCGCGCACTGGAGAGGATGACGACGAATCGTATTGCGGAACTCAAGAAGCTGGACCTGTCTGGATACGTTTTCAAGAAGGGTTCGCCCAGCTGCGGTATCGAGCGAGTGCGTATCTACAATGAGCATGGGATGCCCAACCGGAACGGAGTCGGGCTGTTCGCGCGGGCTTTTATCGAGCAGTTCCCTCTGATTCCGGTCGAGGAGGAAGGGCGGCTCTGTGATGCGCCGCTCAGGGAGAATTTTATAGACCGCGTGTTTTGCTATCGACGGTACCAGGATCTTCTCCAGACCGGAGTGACGAGAAAGGCCCTGGTGCAGTTCCACACAATTCACAAATACTTGTTGATGGCGCATAGCCCGCAGCGCTACCAAGTCCTTGGGCGGCTAGTGGGCCAGGCGGAGCGGCACCGTCCCAAGGAACTCGCCATCCGGTATGGGGAACTGTTCATGAAAGCGTTGGCCGTGAAGGCGACGGTTCGCAAGCAT
>JBBRRM010000099.1:0-8853 GCA_038275915.1 Nitrospirales bacterium | reverse complement strand
TGAAGATGCGCTATGCACACTTGGCGCCCAGTCATTTGCGCGCGGGGATCGATGCGTTAGAGCAGCGGAATACTCGTGAACCGATTTGAGCTGGGTTATACACAGAATCGCGTGTCACGCCGGTGTCACGGGAATTTGCTGGGATCACGTAAGTGGTGGTGTCCCCAACGGGATTTGAACCCGTGTTACTGCCTTGAAAGGGCAATGTCCTAGGCCAGGCTAGACGATGGGGACAAAACAGAACTCGCAAAATGAGCTGGATTCTTATCATACTTCGGACTCACGTGTCACTAGCGGCGGCGGGCGGTTTTGACGGGCGGCCGGTCGCGTTTCCTATCCGAATTCGGTAGGATGAACGAGAACGAGAGCAGCGGAACATCACCTGGTAGCGAGCCAAGGAGCTACTCATGACAAGACTTCGATCATCGGCATATAGATCAATGGTGCTCATGGCCATCAGCGCCGTCGGCCTGATGCTGGCCAATTGCGCCCACGATACCTACCAGGAGCGGGCCACCCAGATGAAGAATCATGCCGACGCGTTTTATGACAATCTGAAAGCCAACAGAGTGGAGTCCGCTATCCGGGAAAACGAACAGATCGAAGCGATGGCGAGCCAGATGGGAGACACCGTCATGAAGCGGGCCAGCCAGCAAGGCACGACTCAAGTCGAGCGCGAGTTTGCCTTGATGAAAACCGCTAACGAAGCCGCGGCCGCGAACTGGCTCGCGCTGGGCCAATACTTCGCCATCAAACGCCAGTATCCTCAAGCCCGCGCCACCTATCGACGCGTGATCGACACCTATACAAATCCCACCGATCGACCATATCGCGAGCAGGCGCAGCGTGCCTTGAAGGATCTGGATATGCTCAATCCTCCCACCACGACCACGACGAATCCGTGACCGGCGATCGTCTCCTGCGCCGATCGTCTCGAATCCTTCTTAGCGCGCTCCTGTTACTCGGCTGGGGTTGCGTCCACCGGATTCACGTCACCCCGACGCCTCCAACCACCT
This sequence comes from Nitrospirales bacterium, assembly GCA_038275915.1. GTDB lineage: Bacteria > Nitrospirota > Nitrospiria > Nitrospirales > Nitrospiraceae > Palsa-1315. Next base: position 7,837 of record JBBRRM010000099.1, on the reverse strand, counting down.
CACCTGCCACCATCGCTCGATCGCTACAAGTCACTGTACCCTTCATTGCGCTTGAAGGAGCCGATCACATGCCCGGTATTGCTCTGCTTGAATGGCCGGCACAGGACCTTCGTACTGCTGCGATCGACTACATCCAATCGCGTCAGACCTTTGCTCAGGTAGGCGACCAACCGGCCGAGCTCACCCTCACTATCAAAGCCTGGCTGACGATGCGATCCCCCGGCAAATATCGATACAGTCTGCGCCTGGAGTCGACGCTTGGCCCATTGGAGAAGCCGCCGATCAAATCCTATTTAGTCCAAAAAGAAACGGAAGGATCGAGCGTTCGATGGATCACACCTTCAGATCAAACTCCCATTGCTGAAGTGGTGCAGTCCGCCCTGGACGATCTACTCACACAGATCGAAGCCGATCACGACTTGTATCGAAAGGGACCGCGCTAGAGAGACTACGACCTAGCAGATTGCGGATAAGAAGAAATTCAACGGCCCTGGGCGTCTTGGAAAAGAGGAGAGCATCTCCGTAGATTGCTCAAACATTTCGTCCAGCAAAGCGCCACGAGGGAAGGGCCGAAGAGGGGTACCTCTAGGAATGTTGAGGGTTTGAAACGCCGCGGGAAGACTTTTTCAGCAGCGTGCTATGAGGTCCGAGACTGTCGGTCGAAAAGGCGCATAGCAAGGCATCCGGCTGCCACACCTACTGCGAACATCGTACCGATGACCCAACCGGAAGAGAAGTCCACTCCACTCCGTTCCCGACGTCGGAGTTCCGGACTCAGGTTCGGCATATGGGATTCAGCCCCGAGCCATTCATCTTCCGATGAACGGTCCGAGGCTTTCTTGAAGCGAATGACCCTCTTTGCTTCACTCATAAGTCCCACGCTCTCCTTCAACGTTCTCCTTGCCATTGCACCAGAATAGTTGGACCAATGGATTCTAGGCCGTACGAGAACCAATAAACGTGGCCCAGGCCTCATTGCCCTGCGCGGTAGATGCTGGCTCGTACTCGTGGCAATCAATGCGCAGCGAGCGATCGCCGAATGGAGCGTTCACATAGTCACAGTGATGCGGCCGATCCGTATTGTCGTGTTGATTGGGGCGAAAGTACCGACAGGACACACACATCCTCGCGACCGATATTTCCCCCTGTTCCTGGAGACTACGAATCACCTTGACCAGGGACGTGAGGAGCACGACCTGCTCCGGTGCGGAGAGTCCCTCAGCCGCAGTAGCCAGCCGATCGGGCATACGGGAAGAGGGCGTGCAGGACCGATTACCTTTGGCCGTCAATTGCGCCATCACGACCCGCCCATCGCTCACGTCCCGGCGTCGTCGAACCAACTGCTTCCGTTCGAGCGTCGCAATGACTTCCGAGGCAGTGGGAAGCCTCACGGCCAACTCGTTCGCCACCGAGGAAACCTGGGCGCGTTGTCCGGGCTTGGATCGTAGAAGCGTGAGGACCTGCCGCTGTAGTGGGCCAAGACCCGTTCGGCCTTCTCGTCGCCACGTCCGGCTTTTCATCGCGAGTCCAATCTTTTCCAGGCCGGCCGCCAAGCGAGTCGTCAGCGCCGCCGGGTCCGGCAATGCCGATGACTTCTTTCCGGTATTGACCTTGTGCAGTTCAGCCATAGGAGCACCTCCATAAATACAAGTATTCCTGAGTCTAGTGTGCCCCCCGTCCCTACGTCAAGATTCCGAATGGCCCCATTGGAGGGGTCTACCCATGGAGCATGGAGCAGAGAGGAGAGTAATCGGAACCCGGCGACGAGTCCGCAAGCGAGAACACCAATGAAGTGCCAGCGTTGGTCATTGGTGAACAAGTCGGTAAGGGCCGGTGGCGGCCGGTCGAGTCATTTTATTTTGATGAGCAGTTTTTTTTACAGGAATGCTGGAACCGTCCGACTGCGCTGCAGTCCTCGGCCCCGAAGCGCGACCGGTCACGACGTGGACAGGTGAGATACTCGCATCTTCGGGTCTATCTTACGCTGCTGTCCTGCACGGTTCACGGCTAAATCCCCGCGTACCATTCGTACCCTTGATCTTCCCAATAGCCCCCCTTGCCGCCGCCAATGCCCGCAAGTGTCTCCACCAGTTCAATCATCATCACATACTTGGCATGCTTGTAGCCGAGCTGCCGTTCGAAGCGGAGGCGAAGCGGCGCGCCGTGAGGCACATCAAGAGGATGGCCGTTGAGCTCATACGCCAGCATCGTTTGCGGATGATAGCAGTCAGCCAGAGACTTGCTCTCGTAGTAGGCGGCGCCTTCGTCGTCCACATCGGCGCAATGGAACACGGCGAACTTCGTATTCGACAAGGGTTGAACTTGGCGCATGAGATCACCGAGCGGCACGCCGGTCCATTTGCCGATTGCGCTCCAGCCTTCGACACAATCGTGCCGCGTGACCTGCACCCGCGAGGGCAACTCTTTCAATGCCGCGAGCGACCAACTCATCGGGTTCGAACCAAACCACCGACCTCCACCGTCCATTCAGAGAAGTTCGTTGCCAGGTGCTCGGTATAGTCTTCCGTCCCTGGATCGATATTCCCGTTCGCCGGAAACACCTGCGAGATGTCACCATCCGCATATTCTTTCGCCAAGGCGTTCGAAGGCGTGACGGCCCGCTGCACCGTTCGGTCAGCTTCTCAGTCTTGTTCAGGATTGAAGGGAACCAACTGCTTTGCGTCAGGTTGTCGCAGCCGGCAAGAGTAACCAGACCTGCCGCGCCCAATGCGCCCTTCAGAAACTGTCTGCGTGGCATGGCATGTTCAGGCTTCATGGCTCGCTCCTTCGGTTTCCACGACAAACCAACCGGTGATCATCGACCGCATGTTGTTGAAGAGCCCTGTCAGCATCACTTGAAACACGTGGATCACGATGAACCCGACGAAACAAAAACACGCTATGAAATGAAGCGTGCGTGCCCCCTGCCGTCCGCCAAACATCGTGAGCAACCATGGAAAGGCGGTATCGATCGTGGGCGACATCGTCAGGCCGGACAGGACTAACAGCACCCCAGATAAGCTATCTTCTGCAGCACATTGTATCGCGTGGCCTCGTCTCCCTTCGGATGTCTAAACAGCAGATGGTTCTTGATCGATCGACCGATGCCTTTGAGGTCACGTCCAGACGGCGCGAGATCCTTCGCCACATGGCGACTGAGGATTGCACACGTCGCATAGAGGAGCCCGTTGATCACAAACAGCCAAGCAAAAAACAGATGCCATTGCCGACCCATCGCGAGCCACTTCGCACTGGGAATCGTTGCCCAGTTCGGAAACGCGCGGATGGAATGGTTCGAGTACCCCAGCACCCCGGTCGTGTCGAACTGATACCCCAGAATCGTGGTCACACCTCTCATCTTCCCGTCACCAGCTCTTCCTGCACGGATGGAAAGCAACGGTCGATCGCGATCTGACCGGTCGCCCCAATACAGCGCCGGATGGGCATTGAAGATTTGCAGCCCGCTCATGATCAGAATGAACAAGCAGATGACGTTACACCAATGACCGATCCGCACTGGTAGCGAGTGACGGTAAATCCTTTCGATAACCGGAGCTGAAGGGGATAAGGCGGCTGAGACGTCGCTTTGGTTCGCCGTGAGACCTGCGGGAGAAAGGTGTTCTGCGAGTGGGGAGGATTCGGAATTCCCCGCGAGGTCGGGGCTTTGCTCGGCCTCCGCGTCTTGACCGACTCCAGGTCCTTCGTGAATGGGAGAGGCCATGATGACGGCTCCTCTGATGGGGCGCCAGAGCACAATCTCAATAGCAGACAGATCTCGCGCGCGAGGACTTGACTCAACCCACTTACGCCGAGTCGTACACTATCGAGACATTTCGCCCATGGCCCCGGCCGGGACCGATGGCAGATAATTGGCATCCACGACATCCTCCCAGACGGCGTCATGGCTGGACTGCAGACCTCACCCACGCACATAGACGAGCGAGAGCATCGGTTCTTTCCCCGGGGCTAAGCCGGCGAGACGACCGACGACCGTCATGTCGGCCCACTGCTGATGCGAAGAAGGAAAGCTCTGATGGTTTCCGACGATCACCCAATACCACCCGGCTTCGGGATGATCCGCGCTGGGAGGGAGCTGCGGCCGGTAATCTTGATCGAGTGGTCGGTTCCTTGCATGCAACCATAACCGTCCTTCCCGCATTTCCTCTTCCAAAATGACGCCGCCCAGGATGACGAGCCTGCCTTGGTAAAGGTCGGGAGCATCCATAAGTGTCGTCAACTTTACGTTGGGGTCCGCCTCACGCAGATATTTGTTCGGCACCGGACCGCATCCCACAGCAATGGACGAGGCCAAGAGCAGAATCGTCAGACCATACCAGGGCTGCCCGCCTTCAGAAAATCCTTGCATATACCTGTGCCTCCCAATGTCGGACGAGCTGCATGCATGACAAGATGGCCGCGTCTGCCGGATCCAGCCGACGCTGCATCCAACTCTTCACAGGACGCCAGCGGCCTGTGCGGTTTTTATAAACTGTTCGATGCAGTCCTTCATACCCCGCTCGATGAGCGAACCGCTCTTCATCCAGTCCTTTAGTTCCTTCAGGTTCGCGCGGCACGTCGAGGTAAAGTCCGCCTTGTCCGTTCGGGTCACGGTGAATGTCGCGAGAAGTTCGAAACGCTGCTCAGCAGCCGCCACGTATTCGAGAAAAAACTGCTCGATCGTGCCCGATACGATCCGCGCCTCGCCTGGCTGCACATTGTAGCCCGAAAATGCCAGCTCCTTGCTGACAGCATCCGTAAAAACTTTTCCGATGTCCTGTGACAGATAGAGGGCTTCCACATCATGGGGATTCCCCTCCACCGCATTCTGCTTGATCAGGCCGGTCGGAGGGCTTGCATCGAGAAACGGCGAGACCTGTACCGTCCCGCTCCCTGTTAACGAGTTGGAGGGCTGATAGTTCAAGTGCAACACTCGGGGGCAACCGGAACTCAAGCATGCCACGATGAGCAGCGCGGCTCCCGTGAAAAATTTCCGAGTTGTAAAGAAGTGAGACTGGACCCTAGCGCCGCATGTCTTTCTGAATAGCGTGTGGCTCATTATTGAATGCCCGTTGGCAGAGAATTCCCCTGTCTTCGAGGCTGGCGACTACTTTCGACGAAATGGGGCTTGAATTTTTCGATGTCGGGGAGAGGTTTCAGCATGGACTGGAGTGGATCTTCTCGGGCATCGGAGACCTGAAGGGTCATGAACGGCCTCCCACGGACCATAAGCCTATCACCATTCCTTAAAGACGGGCAAGGGAGGATGTTACTGAATCCACAACACGTACAGGGCGGGCTTAAACCATCTCGCCATAAGACAGTTTCGAGAAAAGTTCGGACCTTTGGCGAAAGCCATCCGTGACTCACCTTTCATCAATTCCACCGACTCAGGAGTATCTGTCTGATCAGCTTCACAACAGTCACGTAGATCCCACTTGCTGTGTCGATGACGCCACAGATGCGTCTGCAGTCTTTCTCCTACACCAGGCGCGGGAGCCACTATATCCTGTAAGTCCGTTGGTCCAGTTATGCTGCATGTGGATCGGGCATGAGAATATTTCAAACGGTACACGCCTTGCTTTGATAAACCATGCAAGGAGGGATTCATCATGCACGACCCTACAGTATGGAGCACCTGGTATGTCGTTCTGCTGCTGTTCCCCCTTGTGATTCTCATCCTAATGGTGCGGGATTTTCTTTCTAGCCGAACTGGCCGCCGCTGAGGGACCACGCAGGCGAGGAAGAGTGCCGGATCTTACCATTCAAGATCGCGTGTCGAAGAAATGTCAGTCCACCGTGCCTCCACTATTCACTGATTGCTTCATTGACACCTTGCCTTCCAGAAAGTAGCCTGTCCCCAGTATTCATAGCATTCCCACTCTCAACTGCTAACGCCGTGCGGGCGAAAGGAGAATGCCAATGACACATGAGGATGAGTCTGCGGCGCGTCTCCTCTCCCGCCGTGAAGTTGTGGCATTTCTCGGTGCTACAAGCATGGCCTGGTTGATGGCCGGCAGTCTCAACCCTAGGCGGGCTGTTGCAGAAACGCCTGGCCCGTCATGTGTGGTCCGACCAGAGCAAACTGAAGGTCCATATTTCATCGACGAGCGCTTGAATCGGTCTGACATCCGCTCAGATCCGACCGACGGGCGAGTGAAGTCCGGCACGCCGCTGGCTCTCACCCTCCAGGTCTCACGCCTTACTACCGGAAACTGCCGGCCGCTGGGGGGCGCCCAAGTGGACATTTGGCACTGCGATGCGGCGGGCATCTATTCGGACGTGCAGGATCGTAGTTTCAACACCATCGGCCAGAAGTTTTTACGGGGGTACCAAATCACCGACGCGCGCGGCGAGGCCCGGTTCGTCACCCTCTACCCCGGCTGGTATGCGGGTCGGACGGTGCATCTTCATTTCAAAATTCGCACTGCTCCCAATGCACGGCAAAGCTTCGAGTTCACGTCGCAACTGTACTTCGACGATGAGTTGACGGATCGCGTCCACGCGGCCACTCCCTATGCCGCGAGAGGACCCCGCACGACGCGAAACCGGCAAGATGGCATCTTCCGGCGTGGTGGCGATCAACTCATGCTGGCTCCGACTACAACGGCTGAGGGCTCTGCGGCCACGTTCGCAATCGTTCTGCAACTTCCTTGAACAACAATGCGCCGGCGCGCTGCCTGTGTGCCGCCCATGTCCTTTGTCCCATCCCGTTGACTCTTCTCACTTTGTATCGTAGCCTGTGCCCTCATAAAAACCTTCGGATTGGCTGTGCTGGCGGGAATCGGTGGATATCTCACCGGATTGTTCGGCGGGATGCTGCTGAGGCTGTGATAACGGGAGCTTTTGTTTCAGGACCCTTAATGGCGGTGGTTGCCGTGGCCGGCATGCTGGGTTTCCGCTCCGGTCGCTTCTCCATCGGTTAGCAGAGGGTCCTCCTTCGAGCCCACCAATTGATCTGTGACTTGCAGATCGCGAAGTTCGCCAATAGCGTGTCAAAGTCGTAGAGTTAGACGCTATGCACGTTCTTGAATTGAAGGTTCCTCCTCTCGCATTCGGTCTTCTCATAGCTGCCCTGATGTGGCTCGTCACGTGGGCAATTCCCACATTCGAGTTCACATGTCCCGCACGCATCCTCTTCTCAGTGATTGTCGCTGTCGCCGGCGTAGTCATGAGCGGATTGGGTGTTGTCTCGTTCAGGCGAGCCAAGACGACGGTCAACCCCATGAAACCTGACTCATCGTCCTCTTTGGTGGTATCGGGCATCTATCGATGGACCCGCAACCCGATGTACCTGGGGTTTCTTTTGGGCCTGCTCGGATGGGCGATATTCTTGTCGAATGTCCTGGCCTTCTTATTCCTTCCTGTGTTCATCGTCTACATGAACCGATTCCAAATCGAACCCGAGGAAAAGGCGCTTGCGGTTCTATTTGGAAAGCAATTCGCCGCCTATAAATCCAGGGTGCGTCGATGGCTATGACGGCAGGATGCTGAAAAAGTCCGCCAGCTTCGTTCTCGCATCGTTCAGAACCTCAACGGGGACCCGGCCGCCTCACCACTCGGCGGCGCGCACAAACTTGGTGCTCCTTATTCGTCGCACCGCGCGCCCCAGAGGCTACGCCTCCGGTGCTTACATCGGCTGCGGCCTTGCTGGACGGCTTGTTGAGCATCCTGCAGGTCTTCAATTCCAAGTTCTTGCGACCGTCATACCATTCGTAGCCTGCTAGGACCGTGCTCGTTGGAAATGGCAAAGAAGGAATCAAACCGATCAGATGCGCCGTACGGTGACTTTCCGAAAGGCGGAAGCTATACTTTGAGCGATATAGATGCGTGGTGAGAA
>JBBRRM010000098.1:0-8932 GCA_038275915.1 Nitrospirales bacterium | reverse complement strand
TGCGCTGGTCAAGTCCGGTAGAGAGAATCCTCGTCCGCTCATGGCGAAGTCCATGTCGGCAGTTCCACTGATCGAAACTTGATCCGACCCGAGTGCATCAAGCGCTGGCCCGAGTTGAAGACCCTGCACGACGACTTTCCCATTGAATGGTGGTGCCGCTGGATCCAGTGTTACCCCCGCCTGGGCCTTTGCCTGTCCACCGAAGAGATGGAACGACAAGTTGTTGATTCGAGCCTCTTGTCCCTTCAATTCTGCAGCCACCTGGATATCCTGGATGTCGACCGGGTGTTTGAATGGCAGGGCTATCGGCACATTTTCCGTGTTGACCGTGGGCGACGTGATGTTGATCTTGGCGTGCCCACCGGCCACTGTGCCCTTGGCGGTCAGGACGGAGTTCCCCAGTACGACATCGAGTCCGAGGTCTTTCACGTCCGCGAGTTCCAATGGCGGGACTCCTTGAGGTAGCGGGGATTTGGTCTTCGCTGTGACATGGAAGTTCTTCACGATCACCGGCTTGGTCAATGGCAGCGCCACCGGTGCATCGGCACTGTTGATCAAGGGGGACGTGAGTGTGGCATCAAGGTCCCCGCCCATTAGGCGACCTCTGAGGGCCATCTCGATTTTTCCTAGGCCGAGGGCAAAAGCGAACTGCTTCAGTTCGAGCGCTTCAACGAGGGGCCCAAACGAACCGTCCACGGTCACCGGAATATTGTAGGGCTGTACGGTTCCAGTAAGATGAAGGGTCGGGGTCTCGCCTAGAAGCACGGATTTGAGCAGCACGTCGAGATGGTTGATTTGGTAGTCGGCCGGGTTCGTGGTCGATTCGTCGCGATAGATGATGGTACCTCCCGTGAGGGAGACACGGTCCACCGCCAACAGGGCAAGCACTTGCAATGGATTTCCGGTTGGTGATGACGGGGCCTCTGGTTGCTTCGGTGAGGATGTTGCCGCAGTTTTCGGCCCGATCGTCGACAGGTTCATCTCGCCCTTGCGGTTCTTGATGAGTGTGATGAACGGGTCGCGTAGGGTGATTTCTTCGACCTCGACTTTCTTGCTCAAGAGCGGCATCAGTTTCACGCCTACGTCGAGCGAAGCGAGTGACGCGAACGGGCCGGTGCCAAATGCAGGATCATCCTGTACCGTGAATCCCGCCAACCGAACGCCGAGACGGGGCCAGATGGTCAGACGAATATCTTTGAGGACAACCTTGCGATTGAGCGCTTCTTCGATCAGCGGTTTGTACTGGTTTTGATATTTGTTGAGATCGATGAGAAAGGGCAGCGAGAGGATGGTTGCCACCAAGAGGACGCTCAGGACACCCAGCCCTATAAAAATCTTCATCGCCACATCTCCCCGTGAATGTTTTGCAGTATAGGAAGGGGCACCGGGAGGGTCAATGCTATGGCGCTGAACACTGGTTGTCACCTTGCCGCTCATCAGGTCGCGTGTTAAGATACCGCCTCGCGAAAATCGGTGCGGAGAGGTGCGAGAGTGGTCGAATCGACATGCTTGGAAAGCATGCGTCTCAGCAATGGGACCGTGGGTTCGAATCCCACCCTCTCCGCCATATAAAATGGTGCTGAGCGACGTGTGTTGAGGACTGAGTGAAAAACAGTGGACTAGCTAGGGCCTCTGCTTATTCTCGTGCCACCATCAACTCAGTTCTGAGCACTCAGCGGTTTGAGAAATAGGGGCTGGGCCCTGTGCAACAGAACCCTGTGAACCCCGCCAGGTCCGGAAGGAAGCAACGGTAAGCGGTTAGTTCTGTGTGCCGCAGGATCACCTGGCCCCGCTTTCCCAGGACGTATCTCATGAAACATCATTCGTGAAGCGTCTGCATCACGCACGAGATACGCTTCACGCGTAACGATCGGCGAAACATGGATTACCAAGTCTCTGCGAGAAAATACCGGCCGGGCACGTTTGATGACGTGATCGGACAACCCCACGTTGTTCAGACGTTGGTCAATTCCATCACCACGAAAAGAATTGCCCAGGCCTATCTCTTTTCCGGGACTCGCGGCGTGGGAAAAACCACAGTTGCGAGAATTCTCGCTAAGGCGCTCAATTGCGAGGTAGGACCGGCTGGTATGCCCTGTGGTACCTGTTCCAACTGCCTAGAAATTGCGCAGGGGACCTCCGTCGATGTCATGGAGATCGATGGTGCCTCCAATACGAGCGTCGACGATGTGCGGGAAATTCGCGAGAACGTCAAGTTCGCCGCGTTTCGTGGGAAGTACCGGGTCTACATCATCGACGAAGTCCATATGTTGTCGAACTCGGCCTTCAACGCGCTGTTGAAGACGCTGGAAGAGCCGCCGCCGCATGTGGTGTTTATCTTCGCCACCACCGAGATCCACAAGATTCCGGCGACCATTCTGTCGCGTTGTCAGCATTATAACTTTCGACGAATTGCGCGAACTGAGATCGTCGAGCGCCTGCGTCATGTGGTCAATCAGGACAAGATCATCATCGAGGAACGGAGCCTGATGGCTCTCGCCCGGGCCAGCGAAGGCAGCATGCGCGATGGATTGAGTTTGCTTGACCAGGCGGTAGCGTTTGGCGGCAAGACTATCGTGCATACGGATCTGGAAGCCCTGCTGGGGGCAGTGCCACAAGAACTCGTTCGTGCCATGATTCAGGCGATCACGGCTCAGGAGAGTGCCTCGGCGCTTCGCGTGCTGGCCCAACTGTTGGATCAAGGACATGATCTGCGAGCCTATTGTGCGGAGGTCGTCGAATATCTGCGCAACATGCTGGTGGTGTCAGTCGTGAGTTCACCCCAAGAATGGTCGGGGTTGATCGAGGCATCCACGGAAGATCTTACACAGATGGCAGCTGATGTGCGCTCGTTTTCGCCCGAGCTACTTCAGGAACTGTTTGTGATCTTCACGCAAGCGGAGGATTCGCTGAGGCTCAGCGCGCATCCTCGGTTCGTGCTCGAAACAGCGGCTGTGCGCGCGACGCGATTGCTGCGTCGCGCAGATGAGAAGCCAGCCCAATCGGTGCAGCCAGTCCAGACGACACGCCCCCCTCAACCTGCTCCGGGGCGAACGGGCGGGTCAGTCTCACCGGCTCGTTCTGTAGATCCAATGCCCTCCTCGCCACCACGCCCTCCCCAATCCAAAACCGCTGCACCAATTGCTCCGATTCCGCCGCGGTCTTTTGTTGGTGGGGAGAGTATGCCTCCACACGGCGGGTCGACGAATCCTTTGAACGTCCGTCCGCCGGCTCCTGTCGGTGAGGTGAAGGCGTCGACACCTGTGGGATCGCCTCAGACTGATAACCGCACGGCTGTGACGCTTAATTGGGAACAGGTCCAAGAGGAAGTGGCCAATGTTTCATCCAGGATTGCCGCCTTTCTGGAAAGAGGGCGGTTTGTAGGGGTGGACGGCCATGTCGTGACAATTGGATTTGCCAAGCGGGAGATGGCGGCCAGAGGGATGATCGAGAATCCTGACAACATTGCGACCCTTACCGCATTGTGTGAACGACTGAGCGGTGAGACGGTTCGGCTACGGATTGTCGAATTGACGGAGTCGGATCCCCCGGGGCCGACCATGGCGAATCTGAGAGCGGCGAAGGAGAAGGAACAACGGCTGGTTCTCTTCGAGCAAGCGCGCACCCATCCGGTCGTCAAACAGGCGCTGGAAATGTTTGGCGCGGAGCTCGCAGAGGTCAGGCAGGTATCGAGCCAGAAGGAGGTCCAGGAATGAAGAACCCGTTCGGCAATATGGGAAATATCATGAAGCAAGCGCAAGCGATGCAGGAACAAATGGCAAAGTTACAGGAGCAGACTGCGTCGAAGACCGTGACCGGGACCGCAGGGGGTGGCAGTGTGACCGTCACGGCAAATGGCGCCATGCAGATTGTTGCCATCGTCATCGATCCCGAAGTGGTGAAAGGGGGCGACGTAGAGATGGTGCAGGATTTGGTCATGGTAGCATCGAACGACGCCCTTCGGAAAGCGCGCGAAATGATGGCAGAAGCAATGAAATCGCTTACCGGCGGAATGAACGTCCCCGGACTGTTCTAGTAAGCGCGCAACAGCTATGTTAATACATGAGAGTCTGCGCGTCTGAGACCAACGGAAAGCACTGCTGCAGTATGCTCAAAGAGCCTGTCCAGCAAGGCTGCGCCGAGTGGAAGGGCCGAGGCGTACCCTCTGGGGCACACGGTGCGACGAATAAGGAGCACCAAGTCTGCGCGCGCCGCCGAGTGGTGAGGCGGCTGGGTCTCCGTGGAGGGTCTGAACGATGCGAGAACGCTGCGTGGGAAGAGACGCGTCCCGGCCCGCTGGGGTCGGGCGGGTGAGAAGAGCGACTGTTCAGCGTCCTGCTAGCGGAATATCACGTCATGGCAGTTGACCAACAAGGATTGCTGGCACGGTTGGTGCGCGAGTTGGTGCGCCTGCCAGGCATCGGTCAAAAGACCGCGCAGCGATTGGCGTTCCATGTCTTGAAGGCCGAGCGCGAAGACGCGCTCAGACTGGCCGAAGCGATTCGTGCCGTCAAAGACGGGCTGTCTTTTTGCCGACAATGCCGAAACATCGCTGAGGGAGAACTCTGTGAGTTTTGTCTCGATCCGAAGCGGGATCAGACGAGAATCCTGGTGGTGGAAGAACCAAGTACGACATATGCCATCGAGCGGGCTGGAGCCTACCGCGGCTTGTATCATGTATTACTCGGTGCCTTGTCTCCGTTGGACGGCGTCGGACCGTCCGATATCAGGGCCGAGGAGTTGGTCGATCGGGTGAAGCTGGGGGGAATCCAGGAAGTGATCCTCGCGACGAGTCCGACCATCGAAGGGGAGGCGACCGCGATCTATTTAACGAACCAATTGAAACCTCTCGTCGCCCGAGTCTCGCGTATTGCCTATGGGATCCCTGTCGGGATGGATATCGAGTATGCAGACGAGGTAACGCTACTGAAATCGATCGAAGGCCGGCGGGATCTCTAGCGAAAGCTAGTCGGGCGAGTTGTGGGCCTCACGCGTCCCATTGACCCTCTCTCCAACCCCCTGTTATAGTCCCGCACGTTCGGCAATTTTACTCATCAGGCAGGTTGCGGTATGAAAGCAGGCCCTTCCGCCAAGCGCATCTCGCCCACTCCATCGGCGGCGAAATCTGTCACGACCAAGCGCAAGGCCAAGACGCCGTCTCAGGGGAAAAAGTACGCGGCCATTCGCCGTGACCTTGAGCGTCAACGCAAGGCAATGCTGGCGGGGGTAGGCGAGGGCCTCGCTAATCCAAACGGTCAGGAGGCGTTTCCTGACGTCAGTGACCAGGCCTCTGCGGAGGCTGACCAGAATTTTTCGTTTCGTATCCGTGAGCGCGAGCAACGGTTGATCAAGAAGATCGACGAGGCGCTCGGACGAATGGACCAGAACATCTATGGCATCTGTGAACGCTGCGAAGAAGAGATTCCCTATCCCAGACTCAAAGCCCGCCCTGTGACCACCCTCTGTATCAATTGCAAGACGCTTGAAGAACAGGCCGAGAAGATCCGGCGGTGAACCCTGTACTTCTTCCGTCTCGAACCGTCTAAAAATGCAGTGCAACTCATCCAACTACGTGGTTTGAAGCGATCGTATACCGTCTGGTAGGTGGAACATCGGTATCATCGTACGTGAACCTGTGCCAGCCAGTTCGTCCTCTTCCATTCCCTGAAGAGAGCAAAGTCTCTGGAAACGAACAATGTGACTCCGACCATACCGTGGATGGCAGGACAGTATCTCGTCTATTGATGGAGAGAGATTAGTGTTTTAACGTCTTGACGCGTTGCTGGACGATGGCGATGCGACTGGCTTCATCGGGGATACCTTCGACCAGCGCGAGATAGGTTTCATACTCCGCGAGGGCTCGCTTAGGATTCGTAGGCTCGATGGCTTCGGCCAGATTGTAGCGGGCGATGGCATAATTGGGGCGGAGCGTCACGGCTTTTTCGAATGAGGCGAGAGCATTAGTCTTGTCTCCGAGCTTGGTATAGACCGTGCCGAGGTTGTTCAGAATTTCCGGAGTATTGGGCCTGATGACCAACGACTGAAGCATCTCTTTCTTGGCCTTCTCATACTGTCCCTTCCCTTCCCATGCCAAGCCCAACTTGTGGTGAGCCTCTGCCAGCCACACTTTGTTCGTAAAGCCGCTCGCGATCGCCTTCTGATAGGCATCGGCTGCGGTATCGTAGCTCTGTGTCCCGCAGTAGGAGAGCTGTGCGGTTTGACCGCGCGCGAATTGCTGAAGCGAGAGGAATTGTTCCTTGTCCTCCGCTCCTTGACTGTCGAGTTGTTGCCCGGGCTTCTGGCCGCTTGGATGACGCAACCGTTCCAAGAACTCGCGTCGATATGGTGAGAACAGCCTGACATAGGGGTCGATTGTCACAGAAGCCTGGAGCAATGCCGGCTGATCGCGCGTGCCAAGTACCAAGTATTGAGTCGTGGTTTTCTCGTCGCCGGTTTCATAGAGGGCGCTTGAATCCATGTTGGTCTTTGAGGACAGATTTGCCACGTTGAGGTAAAACTCCAATGCCGGCTTCAACAGAGTTAACGTGTGTCGGAGGACCGGATAGGGTTGCAAATCGAGCCCTGCTGGAAAGGTAAAGAGGGTTCCGACCAGCATGCCATCTTCATCGAAAAAATAGGACTCATCGCCATGTGATGGGCTTCGGTCGCCAGGGAAAACCAACTCTTGCCCGGCGCCCCAGTCTTGTGGTTTGAGGGTAGAGGCAGGGTGTGCCTTGAGGAAGTCGGACTTTGAAGTGCAGAGGGTCGTTGCCTTGAGGAGGACCAAATCGCTTTCAGACGGCGGGAGCTCCTGTTTTTGAGACGGAGTTTCGCAGGCGTTCAGCAAGAGGATCAGTCCCAGCCCACAAACCACGCATAGTAGAATGGGTACAGCCTGACGCGCTTGCGTGTCACGTGGATTCCCGCTCACGAAGGGAGCATACACGAAACTGGAAAGGGTTTGCCAATAAGGCGACAAGGCAACGCCCGTTCTCGTGAGGAGAGCGGGCGTTGAATTCTAAGAACGATGTGTCTGCGAAGATTATCGACGCTGGCTGTCCAGCATCGAATCCTCAGTCGTATATCCAAACAGGTAGGGCAGGCGACTCGTTAGCTTGTAAATTGGCCGATTCAACCCGTAATCCATCGCAACCCCCACAGGGTGCAAGAGAAAGCCGGTCCAGCGCCAGGGATTATCGCTCGGGGATGCTCCGGCCGCCACGTCGGTGTAGACCAAAGATGTGGGGTCCATCACACTGTAAATGCTGGCTGGGGCGGTATAGCCTCCATCTGCGTCGGCCAATGCTTGCTGCTGGCGGTTTTCGGCACAACCGATTGCGGTGGCCAGCAAAAGGATTCCTAGTGCAAGAGCTGTAGTCCGCATAGATGACCTCACTTGTCTTGTACGGTTCAGAGTCGATGGTCTCTCGATAGACTGAAGTGTAGCCGACCTCTAGGATTCTGTCCAGGATTGGCGCAGTTCGGGCAACCTTACGAAAACCCTGAGTTAGCGCGAAAGGAAAGGTATGGATCGAGGGAGGCAGTGGGGAATGTGGTGGGCGATACTGGTATCGAACCAGTGGCCTCTTCCGTGTGAAGGAAGCGCTCTACCCCTGAGCTAATCGCCCCACAGGGGAAGAAGTCTAGCATGGGGTCATAAATCGGATCAACCGTGGCGCGGCTGGATCACGCATAGTCACGTCGCCTTGACATCCCTAAAACGCAGTTCCTACAATGCCCTCCTCTCACCTTTTCTTCACGGAGTTTCACTCGCATGCGCGATGACATCGTCATTATCGGGGGTGGTCTGGCCGGCTCTGAAGCGGCTTGGCAGGCGGCCAATCGTGGAGCGAAAGTGACGCTCTATGAAATGCGTCCAAAAGAGATGACACAAGCCCATAAGACCGGTGGTTTGGCAGAGCTGGTCTGTTCGAATTCGCTCGGCTCAGCAGATCTGCTGAATGCCCCCGGCATCTTGAAAGAAGAAATGCGCCGTCTTAACTCGCTCATTATTCGGGTAGCGGATGATGTACGGGTTCCAGCCGGATCGGCTCTAGCAGTCGATCGCGAACAGTTTTCTTTGAAGATTACTCAGGCGCTGGAAGGGCATCCGAACATTCGCATTCTGCGTGAGGAGATCACCGAGATTCCAACGGACTGCCTCTGCATTCTGGCGACAGGCCCGTTGACATCGGACAAACTCTCTCAGGCGATCGCGCAATTGACCCACACGAAACATTTGTATTTCTACGATGCGATCTCTCCGATCGTGGATGCCGACTCCATTAATATGGACGTGGTATTTCTCGCGTCCCGTTACGACAAGGGCGGGGACGATTATCTCAATTGCCCCATGGATGAGGCGACCTACCATGCATTTTACGAAGCGTTGCTTGCTGCAGAGAAAGTTCAACCGAAGGAATTTGAGAAGACCGCATATTTCGAAGGTTGTATTCCCATCGAGGTGATGGCCGAACGGGGACGACAGACCATGCAGTTCGGTCCATTGAAGCCGGTAGGTCTCGAGAATCCCAAAACTGGTGCGCGAGCCTATGCGGTGGTACAGCTTCGAACAGAAAATGTCCATCGATCTTGTTATAACCTCGTGGGGTTCCAGACGAAGCTCACCTATGGGGAACAGAAGCGGGTGTTTCGGATGATTCCCGGACTTGAGCAGGCAGAGTTTCTGCGTTATGGCAGCTTGCATCGCAATACCTTCATCAATTCCCCCCAATTGCTACGCGACACCCTTCAGTTCAAGGCGCGCGGCACCCTCTTTTTCGCAGGACAGTTGGTCGGTGTCGAGGGCTATACGGATTCCGCAGCGATGGGAGGGCTGGCAGGAATCAACGCGGCCCGCGGCCTTGCAGGGTTGCCACTAGTCACGCCTCCGCCTACCACCGCGCATGGGTGCTTAGTGTCGTACATTACG
>JBBRRM010000097.1:0-8952 GCA_038275915.1 Nitrospirales bacterium | reverse complement strand
ATAGAACCGGGCGCCGTTCACCAGAAAGGCGTTGGAGGGCCAACTGTTCGGAATGAGGCCTTCAAAAATATACCCCAGTACCTTTTCCATGGGCAGATAGACGCGCCCGTTCGGAGAAAAGATGAGCCCATACTCATTCTCCAAACCGAAGATCCGTCGTCTCAAGGCAGTGGGTTGCAGCATGCTCTTCCACACAGAATACACGCCGACCCCGCCTTCTTCAACAGAAGGCATGATCCGTCGATGAATATAGGTTGAAAATATAAAAGAAAACTATGTTGGTACGATGAACCCTTTGAGGTCACGTGTGGCACGAAGATTTCCGCAAGCTGCTCAAAAAGGCCGTCAGCAAGGCCACAGGCGAGTTGAAACCGCAAGCGTACCCTCGGAGGGTACGTTGAGGATTTCGATGAGCCGAGAACGAAGCTGGCGGGATTTTTCAGCAGCTTGCTAAGGAGAGAGGAGCTGTTTGGTATCGGCGGGCGTAAGACGACGGAATCTTCGGCCATCACGAGTGCGGTCCAGGACCGCCACTTCCAGGCTCTCTAATATGAGCTTTTGGTTCCCAATCTGTTCGAGTGCGGTGATACAGAGCGTGAGTGCAGTTTGGAGTTCCGGAAGCTTCGTCAACCCTTTCTCCTTCAACAAGGCCTGCACAGCCTCGGACTTGCCTCCGATGACCGCAAAAGCACGCTCGTCGATGATGCTGCCGTCGAAGGAAATGCGGTACATTTCATTGGCGTGGCCGTCGTGCCCGACCTGCACCACCAGAATCTCCACTTCCAGCGGCTTCAGCTCCTGGCTGAAGATGGTGCCGAGGCTTTGGGAATAGCCGTTTGCCAGAGAACGGGCGGTCACATCTTCCCGGCTGTATGCGAATCCTTTGAGATCCGCGTGTCGGATACCGGCCTTCCTGAGATTTTCAAACTCGCTGTATTTACCGGCCCCCGCGAAGGCGATGTTGTCATAGATCTCGGAGATTTTGTACAACGAGGCGCTGGGGTTTTCCGCGACAAGAAGAATCCCATTCACATATTCGATGGCAATGGTGGAACGGCCTTTGGCAATGCCCTTCTTGGCATACTCCGCCTTGTCCTGCATCATCTGCTCGGGCGAGACGTAATAGGGCATCGGCATGCTTAATTCTCCTTTGAACGGCGAGTGGCAATCAACCCGTCATAGATGGCACGGATCTGCGCACCGGAGACATCGGTGATGCCCTTCGCGTCCACAATCTTGGCAGTAGGGTAAATGCCGCGCACGAAATCGGGTCCCCCGGTGCCGACATCATCGTCTGCCGCATTGTACAGAGCCAGCAGGGCCAACTTCAGCGCGTCCGGCTCAGCCAAGCCCTTGAGAAAATGCTCCCGCATCGTATTGCGCGCATCCTTTCCGCCAGACCCGATGGCATGGTAATCCGACTCTTCGTACCGGCCCCCCGCGAGATCGTACTTGAAGATGCGGCCTTCTGTACGTTTTAGATCGTAGCCGACATAGAGCGGCATGACGACCAGCCCTTGGAAGACCATCGGCAGATTGGCTTTGACCATTTGTCCCAGCTTGTTGGCCTTTCCTTCACACGACAGTTGCACACCTTCTAACTTTTCGTAATGTTCAAGCTCAACTTGGAACAGCTTGGCCATTTCGATGCAGGGACCAGCCGCGCCTGCGATCGCCATCGCGGAATATTCGTCGATCTTGAACACTTTCTCGATCCTGCGCTCGGCAATTTGAAATCCTTCCGTCGCTCGACGGTCTCCGGCGATGACCACTCCTTGATGATATTTGATTGCCAGCACCGTGGTGGCCTGGGGAACGCTCATCGAGCCCGCCGCACGCATCGGATCCGCCGCAGCTTGGGCCTGTAAGAATCCACCGCGGCCGGTCGGAGTTAGCGCAGGATGGTGCTGGGTCAAAAAGTCGAAGAAACTCGGGTCGTCATGATTGGGAAGAAATGGCAATTTCATAGTATCAATCTGGATGGATCCTTGTTCATCAGGTCTTGAGCTTCGCCAGCAATGCCTCGACGGTCTCGACCTGATCAAGGAGGTCGCTCGTCAGCGAGGCCGTGCCCCGGAGCGGATCCATCAACGGCACCCGCTTAACCTGGTTGTTGCCCACATCGAAGAGCACCGAAGTCCAGCTGACTCCATAAATCGACTTCGCAAATTTGCTGACACATCGTCCGCGGAAATAGGCCCGTGTTCCCGGAGGCGGGGTGAACTCCGCTCGCGCAATCTCGACGTCCTGCACGATTCGCTCGATCAAGTGGCTGCGCTCAAGCGTAAAATACAGGCCCTTGTCAGGACGGACGTCGTGATACTGAAGATCCATCAGCCGCACCCGAGGATCATCCCACCCACAACCCTTTCGCTCCATATAGGATTCCATCATCTGGCGCTTCGCCACCCAATCCAACTCACGCACCAGGAGCCGTGGGTCTTGTTCCAACCGTTCCAGCACATCTTCCCAGCGGACGAGAATATCTTTCGTAACTTGGGAGAGATCGTGACAGGCGTAATATCCCATGGCGGCCTTCAAATAGGCACGTTGAATCGCCACCGCCGTCGTCGAGTGTCCCCCTTCCAGTTTGAGCGACTCCTTCATGCTCAGATCGCGGGAAACCTGCTTGATGCTTCGGACCGGATCGTCCAACTCGATCTGTGGCAGGTCTGCGCCGGCATCGAGAAGGTCCAGGATAATGGCCAACGTGCCGACCTTAAGGTAGGTCGAGAGTTCCGCCATGTTGGCATCGCCGACGATCACGTGCAACCGCCGATACTTGCCGTACTCGGCATGCGGCTCGTCGCGTGAATTGACGATGGGGCGCCTGACCATGGTATTGAGATCGACGAGGCACTCAAAGAAATCCGCACGCTGCGAAATTTGATACTCCGTCGCACCGGTCTGATTCTCTGCGCCAACCTTTCCTGCCCCGGCAAAAATCTGCCGCGTCACAAAGAATGGCGCCAAGACGTTCACAATGCGTTCGAAGGGAACCGTGCGAGACATCAAGTAGCTTTCGTGATAGCCGTAGCTGTTCCCCTTGCCGTCAGAGTTATTCTTGTACAAGACACAATGATCTCGTCCTGTGACCCGCGTCATCTGTTCAAGGCACTGGGCAAGTATTCGCTCACCGGCTCGTTCGAAGGCCACTATTTCTCGCGGGTTGGTGCACTCGGGTGTGGAGTATTCCGGATGGGCGCCATCGACGTAGAGACGGCCCCCATTGGCCAATACCTTATTCAGCTGACGATTGTACTCAGGGTTGGGTCGCTCCCGCTCCCCTTCAACTTCGAATCCGCGCGCGTCAAGGAGCGGGTTCTCATTTTCATAGTCCCAGACAGCCAGAGGGGCCGGCAGGCCCGGATAGTGCCCGATCACGGCGATTGAATTGGAAACGGGGTCTGCGGCGGCAGGATCGCGGGACGCAATGCCGAATTCTGTTTCTGTTCCCAATACGCGGGGAGTCGTCAGCGAGGTAGATTCCTGCATAGGTGTGACGTCTTAGAGATAGTGCCCTGTCGTGACGGTTTCGATCTGACGCGACTCGGCCGGGCCTCCGCTGATCGTCCGCAGATGCACGATCTTTTCGCCTTTCTTCCCGGAGATCTTTGCCCAGTCGTCAGGATTGGTCGTATTGGGCAAATCTTCGTGTTCCTTAAACTCCTCCCGAATGGCGCGGATCAAGTCCTCGGAGCGAAGGCCATGGCCTTCCTTCGCAATCGCCCGCTTGACGGCATATTTCTTCGCGCGCGACACGATCCCTTCGATTAGCGCACCGCTCGCAAAATCCTTGAAGTAGAGCACTTCTTTTTCACCATTCGCGTAGGTGACTTCGATGAACTTATTCTCTTCTGAGGAGGCGTACATTGCCCCGACTGTGTGATCGACCATCTGTTCGACTAATGCCTTGGCCTCTCCCCCATGGCGTTTGAGATCTTCCTCGGCAAATGGCAGGTCGATGCGCAGGTATTTCGAGAAAATATCTTTGGCTGCCACCGCATCGGGACGGCCCACCTTGACCTTCACGTCCAAGCGTCCGGCACGGAGGACCGCAGGATCGATGAGGTCCTGTCGATTACTCGCTCCGATCACGATCACATTGCGGAGTCGTTCCACGCCGTCGATTTCCGAGAGAAACTGCGGGACGATCGTCGATTCGATGTCGGAGGAGATCCCGGAGCCCCGGGTCCTGAAGAGCGCATCCATTTCGTCGAAGAACACGATGACGGGATTACCGTCCGCCGCCCGCTCTTTCGCTTTCTTGAAGACTTCGCGGACTTGGCGCTCGGATTCCCCGACATACTTATTGAGCAACTCCGGACCCTTTACATGCAAGAAGTAACTCCGCACTTCTTTGCCGGCAAGATGCCCAAGCTTTTTCGCAATCGAGTTCGCCACGGCCTTGGCAATCAAAGTTTTTCCGCATCCCGGCGGTCCATAGAGCAAGACACCCTTCGGCGCGCTCAACTTGAACTCTGAAAAGAGGGTCGGATGGAGAAATGGCAACTCCACCGCATCACGGACCTGCTCCAACTCATGCTGCAGCCCGCCGATGTGCTCATAGTCGACATCGGGTACTTCTTCCAGCACCAATTCCTCCGCCTCGGATTTGGGCAGCTTTTCGATGACATAGCCGGAGCGAGGATCATAGAGGAGATGATCGCCGACACTCAGACGTTCGGCCAGCAACGGGTCACCGAGCTCTGCAACCTTTTCTTCGTCGAAATGCAATGTCACGAGAGCACGATTACCCTCCAGCACATCTTTGAGCCGCACGACTTCGCCCTGAATATCGAAGCCTTTGACCTCAATGACATTCAACGCTTCGTTCAGCACCACTTCCTGCCCCTTACGCAACGCTGTTCCATTGATCGACGGATGCACACTGACTTTCATTTTCCGTCCGGATACATAGACATTTCCTGTTCCATCGGGATTGAGGCTGGAAAAGATGGCGTAGGCCGAGGGAGGCGCGGTCAGTTTCTCAACTTCCGCGCGCAACGCTTCAATCTGCACCTTCGCTTCCTGAAGCGTTGTGACGAGCTTTTCGTTCTGTTTGGTGGCTTGGTCGAGCTGATAGCGGGATTGGTAGAGCCGATGGATTTCTTCTTCCATCGACTGGATCTGGACCCGAAGTTTTTCAACCTCGCGAGTATGTTCGTCGTTGCGTTGTGCCACGTCCGTTTCTCCTTCTGTCAACCGCTTGGTAATGTGCGTGACGGAATCTCGGAGAGACCGGAATCGACTTGGACTTTCTTTCTTGCCAGCCATGGCACCACTCGAAGAAAGCAAAACTCCTTACTAAATCAAGAAGTCCTTGTCTGCGCGGATTCTATCATCCGCTCCTGAAGCGGTCAACCGGCCGGCGGCATCCTGCAACGATGGACGTGCGTGACAGATGTCACGATCAGAGTGTCACGGCATCGAGTAACTCGCGAGTCGCCGACTCCACATCCGCCGCGCCGAGAATCGCCGTGATCACTGCCACACCGAATGCCCCGGCACGCCGCACCTCCCGCGCACGCGATGACGTCACTCCGCCAATCCCGATAATCGGGATGCGGACCAGCCGACAAGCCCTCTCAAGGGTGTGAATACCAAGCGGCGGGCCGAACACCTGCTTGGATGGCGTCTCATAGATCGGTCCGAGGATGAGGTAATCGGCGCCCTGCGACTCCGCCTGCACCGCCTCCTCCACCCCATGCACGGAAATGCCGAGGAGACGCCGAGTTCCCAGCAACCGCCGTGCAATCGAAACAGGCAGGCTGTTGCTACGCAAATGGACGCCGACCCCTTCCATCGCCAATGCGACATCGAGCCGATCATTGATGAGGAGTGCGGGTTGGTGCAAGGCCGTCATGGCCTGCACGTCATGCACAAGCCTTAGAAGATCCCTGGCTGAGAGATCGCGCTCACGGAGCTGAATCACAGGGGCCGCGGTTGAACACACCCGCTGCAGAAGAGGGATTAACGGCCGTCCATTGGTCTGATGACGATCCGTGACCAGGAACAACCGCGACTCAAGCTGTGGCATAACACCGCGTTCGGCGAGCAATCACCACTCAGAGCATGCCCTCGATAGGACTGCTCGCTGTGGCATAGAGCTTTCGCGGGATCCGTCCGGCCTTGTACGCCAACCGTCCGGCATATACGGCATATTTCATCGCCTCGGCCATGGCCATGGGATCTTGGGCCCCGGCAATGGCCGTGTTCATGAGCACAGCGTCCGCCCCCAATTCCATTGCAAGGGCGGCATCGGACGCGGTCCCGACGCCGGCATCAACAATGATCGGCACCTTCACCATTTCCATGATGATCTTCAGATTGTATGGATTGCGGATACCAAGTCCCGACCCAATCGGCGCCGCCAGCGGCATAACCGCAGGGCACCCGATATCGACGAGCTTCTGAGCGACAATAGGATCGTCATTCGTATAGGGAAGGACGATAAAGCCTTCCTTGATCAAAATCTTTGCCGCCTCAATCAATCCGGCTGTATCGGGGAAAAGGGTCCTCTCGTCGCCGAGCACCTCCAGCTTGATCAGGTCGGACACGCCGGCGGCCCTGGCCAAGCGGGCATAGCGCACGGCGTCTTCCACATTGTAACAGCCGGCGGTGTTAGGAAGAATCGTGTACTTCTTGGGATCGAGATAATCGAGGAGATTCTCCTTGGAGCGATCGGTGATGTTGACGCGCCTTACCGCTACGGTCACCACATCGGCTCCCGACGCATCGATGGCTTTCTTGGTTTCGGCAAAATCCTTATATTTCCCGGTCC
Organism: Nitrospirales bacterium; assembly: GCA_038275915.1. GTDB lineage: Bacteria > Nitrospirota > Nitrospiria > Nitrospirales > Nitrospiraceae > Palsa-1315. Next base: position 2,168 of record JBBRRM010000097.1, on the reverse strand, counting down.
CCACCCACAGCCGGGACTTAAATTCACGACCGGCAATGATCAACGGATCATTCTGCATGGACGAATATCCTCCCTCTGCCCTGAGTATCCCCTGGCGCACCGCCGCCGATAAAACTCAAGATCTCCACTCGATCCCCTTGTTTCAGACTCCGATGATCGAATTCTTTTCGATCCAGGATTTCCAAATTCAGTTCCACTGCTACGCGCTCGATTTTGATGGCAAGTTCACGCAGTAAATCCCCCACGGTGGCATGAGCGGGAAAGCCGCGCTGTTCACCGTTCACCTGAATCTGAATCACCTCCGCCATCATCCATCATCCTAGGGGACCAGAAATCCGGTTGTCAACAAACCCCATTTCGTCCCTCCCCTTGCCTCCGCATCTACAAGCACGTCAGAATAACGCTACCATAACCTATGATGCCTCCCTCTCACCACAACGAGCAAGTCGTCACCATCTTTCGATCGATTGCCGAGCGCTTAGCTGCTCAACGGGCGAACCCCTATCGGGTCAGAGCCTATCGGAAGGCAGCGGATGCCATCGAAGCCTTGGAGGAAGACATTGCTGATGTGGCCTCACGGCAGGCACTGGAGGACATTGATGGAATCGGCAGGGACCTATCGGACAAGATTGAGGAGTTTCTCAGAACTGGAACGATCCAGACCTATGAAGCCCTCAGGACACCGCTTCCAGACGCAGTAAAAGCCTGGGTACAGCTCCCAGGGCTGTCCGAATCACTCGTGGCCTACCTCTACACTCGTCTCTGCATCACCTCATTGACCGATCTGGAACAGCTGGTGCGATCGCACCTGCTGCGCACCCTTCCAGGGTTCTCCGGGTCAGAAGAGCGCCTGCTGGAGGCCATCACTGCCTCACGGCAGCAGACTTCCATTAAGAAGCGCGAGGAAGCTCCTTGAAGATCTTCCAAGTCTTGAGCATCTCGACGGCCTTTTGGAGTTGAACATCCTGTTCAAGTGAAGGATCACCCGAGGCATCCACGGGAGGAAGCTGAGGCTGAATCCCGTTCTTCGGCGTACCCTCTTCCTGTCCCTTACCATTCTGACCCGGCTGATCTTTCCCAGGCACGACGACAGGCTTGGACTGTTTCGTCTCCCCTTCCTTTTCACCGGGCTTCGACTCACCAGCCTTGGCGACAGTGGTCGGAGGTTGAGACTTCACAACGATATCAGGCGTAATACCGGTTGATTGGATCGAACGCCCCTTCGGCGTATAGTATTTCGCCGTCGTCAGGCGAAGCCCGGACCCATCCCCCAACGGGAGAATGGTTTGCACGGATCCTTTGCCGAACGAGGTCGTGCCGACAATCACCGCCCGCCCGTAGTCTTGCAATGCCCCGGCCACAATCTCAGAGGCACTTGCCGATCCTTCATTGACCAAGACGATCATGGGCGAATCGTCCATCTGATCTTTCCCCTTGGCGATCCACTCGTCCTTCTTGCTCTCGCGTCCTTTTGTATAGACCACCAGCTTGCCGCCGGGAAGAAACTGCTCAGACACCTCAACGGCCGCGGTCAGCAGTCCACCGGGATTGTTGCGGAGATCGAGGATCGTTGATTGGAGCTTCTGTTCTTTGAACTGTTTGAGAACCTTGCTCAAATCCCGCCCCGTCGATTCCTGGAATTGCGTCAGCCGGACGTAGCCGATATTGTCCAACACCTTCGACTTCACACTCTCTATCTTAATGGTATCGCGGACCAGCGTAAATTGAAGCGGATCGGAGGTCCCATCCCGTTGAATCGTCAAGTTGACCTTCGAGCCTTTGGGGCCGCGCATCTTCTGAACCGCATCCATCAATGTGAGGTCTTTGGTCGTCTCATCGTTCACCTTGGTAATATAATCACCGGACTTGATCCCGGCTCGGTAGGCGGGCGTCCCCTCGATGGGCGCGATCACCGCCAAACGGTTTTCCTTCACACCGATCTGAATACCCACGCCCCCGAACTCACCTTTGGTTTCAACCTGCATCTCCTTGTACATGTCCGGTGTCATATAGGCCGAATGAGGGTCGAGGGTGGAGAGCATCCCACGGATGGCCCCCTGAACGAGATCCTTCACCTTCGTTTCATCGACGTAACTCTTCTGGACCTGCGTCAATACTTCGGAAAACGTCTTCAACTCTTCATAGGTTTCCGTGGCATGCCCGGTCCG
>JBBRRM010000096.1:0-9014 GCA_038275915.1 Nitrospirales bacterium | reverse complement strand
CCGAGGCCGGGGTCACTGTGGCCAGTCCGGCCACAGCACCACTCGCCACACCGAGCACGGTGGGCTTCCCACGATGCATCCACTCTACCCCCATCCACACCAAGGCAGCAGTCGATGCGGCCGCGTGGGTCGCCAAGAAGGCGCTTCCGGCCACGCCGTTCGCACCCAACGCACTGCCCGCATTGAATCCGAACCATCCGAACCACAGGAGGCCGGTTCCCAGCAGCGTGAAGGGGAGGTTATGAGGAGCCATGTAATCACTTCCATGGCCCTTGCGCTTTCCCATGACGATCGCACACACCAGAGCGCTCACTCCGGAACTGATATGCACCACCGCTCCTCCGGCAAAGTCTAACGCGCCCATCTTCCCCAACCATCCACCGCCCCAGATCCAGTGGGCCACAGGAACATAAATCACCAGGGACCACAAAGCCGCAAACAACAATAGCGCGGAAAACCGCATGCGCTCTGCCACCGCCCCTGTAATCAGGGCCGGCGTAATGGCAGCAAACATGAGCTGGAATAGCATGAACACTTGATGAGGAATTGTGGGCCCGTAGGTTGGATGCGGCTCGCTTCCAACCCCGCTGAGCCCAACCCACTCGAGGCCTCCGATGAGGCCTCCCTTATCAGGACCGAAAGCCAGGCTATACCCGACAAGAATCCAGATGAGACTGACCAGACAGAGCACCACGATGCTCTGCATGATAGTCCCCAGGATATTCTTGCTTCGAACAAGCCCGCCATAGAAGAGCGCCAAGCCCGGCATTGTCATAGCCAGGACCAGTGCCGAGGATGTCAGGACCCATGCCGTGTCCCCTGTATCGATTTTCAGCACAGGAGCTGCGACGGCGGCCGCTTGAGCCGCTGTGTCCTGGGCCGCGACTGACCCTGTGAAAACCGCCAAGGCTCCCACCACCACCACCAACGCAATGGTCAGGCCCACGACACTGAGCCTCTCTTGGCGCCTCCACTTGCGATTGCATGCTTGTTCCGGGTCAATCACCATTCCCCTCCTCCTCTTCGGTCACCGCTGGTTACGAATAGGACCGTTCCTCATGTTGACTGAGATCCAATCCCATCCGCTCTTCCTCTTCACTCACACACAGCCCCATCAGTCCGTCGACGAGCTTGAGAATCACGAAAGTTCCCACGAATGCAAACACCACCGAGACCAACACAGCTACAGCTTGGATACCCAACTGCGCCGGATTGCCATACAATAGCCCGTCTGCCCCTGCGGCATTGACCGCCTTTGATGCGAAGAGACCTGTCGCGAGCGCACCCCACATGCCGCCGATGCCGTGAATCCCGACGACATCGAGGGCGTCATCATAGCCCAAGCGGGACTTCCACAGCACGGCCAAATAGCATAAAACTCCTGCCCCAATACCGATCATGATTGACGCCATCGGACCCACAAATCCCGAGGCAGGAGTGATGGCTACTAATCCCGCCACCGCTCCGCTGGCCGCGCCCAGCACGGTCGGTTTGCCTCGATACATCCACTCCACGATCATCCAGGCCAACGCCGCCATGGCTGCCGCCGTATTGGTCACGACAAAGGCGCTGGTCGCCAGCGCCCCAGAGGCCACCGCGCTGCCGGCGTTGAACCCAAACCACCCAAACCAGAGCATGGATGCGCCAAGCACGGTCATGGGCAAATTGTGCGGCGCCATATGCTCCTTGCCATAGCCCAACCGCTTCCTCAACACCACGACACAGGCTAACGCCGACGCACCGGAACTGATGTGGACGACCGTTCCGCCGGCGAAGTCCAACGCCCCTAGGTTTCGGACCCATCCTCCAACCGCCCACACCCAGTGTGCGAGCGGATCATATATGAATGTCGCCCACAGCAAGGTGAAGATCAGGAAGCTGCTGAACTTCATCCGTTCAGCAAACGCACCGGTAATGAGCGCCGGAGTAATGACGGCGAACATCATTTGAAACATCATGAAGGCTTGATGGGGAACGGTGGCGGCATAGTCGGCATTGGGCTCCAGGCCCACTCCGTTCAGCCCGAACCATTCGAGCCCGCCGATAAGATGGCCCTTGTCAGGGCCAAAGGCGAGCGAATATCCCCACAACACCCATTGAATACTGATCAGACAGAGGATAATAAAACTCTGCATGATCGTTCCCAGTGCATTTTTTGACCGGACCATTCCTGCGTAAAACAGCGCAAGACCTGGGGCGGTCATGGCCAGGACCAAGGCCGTCGAGGTCAGGACCCAGGCGGTGTCGCCAGTATCGATTTTCGGCGGAACCGCTGCGGCGGCTGGTGCAGCCTCCACTGGTGGTGGCGCACTTGGCGCAGACACCTCTTGAGCCCACCCTCCTGTCGCCCATAGGAGAACGGCAAGACCGGTGAGCAGCAGTAGACCTTGTTTGATCGTGCACGATCGTCGGATCATGGTTTCCTCCTTTTCCTCTTGCTCAGAATAGATAGATGACCTGGAATGACAGGGTTTCTTGATTGTTCACCGGTCGACTGCCATAGAGGAAGACGTTTTTATCGGATTTGTCATACCGGAACTCGGTCCGCGTAATCAGTGAAGGGAAGGGCTTGTACTGGAGCGTGAAGGTGTTCTCCCAGAGCGTCTGGGGAATGCCGCCTACTCCCGCGGCACCACCAACGGGTGAGCCCACACACGTATTGGCGCCGCCGGCGAAATTCACGCCGCCGGTGCACGTACGCGTGCCGCCCGCATCCTCGAAGATCTCGCCCCGGAATCTGGCGCTCCATTGCTCGGTGAAATCATGGATCAGGTAGCCCCCCAAGCCATTCCATCGGCCATTGTGGGATTTGCTGACCGTGCTCGCGTTCCCTTCATTGCCGTAGTAGGGCTCCAGGATAATCGTGTCCTTGTCAGTAGCTTTCAACGTAATGATCGACCCGGCCACCGTGCGCTTGGCCGTCGGATCCGCCCCCGTCACGGCGGGACCGGCTCCTTGGCTATTGGATTGCTCCGCGCCGTAGGACCCATAGAAGCTCACGCCGAATCGTTCGTGCGGCGTCAGGGCCAGGAGCCACTCGAACGATTTGCTCTTGTTGTTGTCGTCCACATTGTCCCAGCCGTTGATCACGCCGATCGACGCGGTCACGATCGGATTGAACGTGTAGCTGAGCCGGACACCGGTGGTCGTGAACGCTTGCCCGAGACCGAACATGAAGGTGCGGGAGAAGTTCGGGTTCTCATAACTATTGATCACCTCATACCCGATCAGCGTGTTGATCTTCCCCGCTTGAATCTTCAGGCCGTTGCCGACCGGGACGATGTACTCCGCATAGAGCTCTTGAAAATCCAGCTCGTTGTTGCTCGTCCCCGGTTGGAAGTTCGTGCGGGCGCGCGTGACCCGGGCATCGGTCCCAAAATTGAGACGCGTGCGAAAGCCCGCCCGATCCATGCCACTGCCGCCCGCATCGGCCGGCCGCTCCAGCATGAGCTGCGCCAAGTGCGGCATGAACGCGTTGGCGTTGGTGTCGAAGATGTGCAGTTGATTGAGGTTGGTGTTGGGATTGTTGAAGTTATGGGTATAGGCCACATCCAGGAATCCGGAAGCCTTGAACCCCAAGGTCTTCCACAGAGATGCAGCATCCGATTTTTTCTCCAGCGCATCTAGCCGCTCCTGCACGGTGGCCGTCGAGGCCGGGGCCGGCACAGGCTCTTGGCCGGATACCGAATTGCCGCCGAGCAGCGACAACAGCGCACACAATCCAATACCGATAAGACTGCGTACTGACATGGTGACGTCCTCCCTCGTCCGATTGGTGATGTATTCCGTTGCTCACTCGTTGTGCCTCTCTCACCTCGACGACGTCGTCGCCACGCACGCCATTGTGCGCATCCTTCTGCTCATCCCCGTCCACTACACTCTCCTGTCGATATCGATTCCCACCAGTCCATGCATAGACGTCGCTGTTGAGCTGCCATTCACCCACGAATGGATGCTTCTCAGCTATTCCCGCGACTCGGCTCATCTGCACCATCGTGATTCAGCCTGCTCGAATGCGTTAAAAAAAACGCCCTCTAGCCCGCTGGGGCCGGAGGACGCCATTGTCCATGCCGAACTATCTTACTTGAGGCCGGTGGGAAACGCCGTTGTTCCCCTGTTCGATGGGCCACCTTGTAGCATGCCGTAGGAAAATCTGTCAACGCCCTCGAGCATCGCGCATTCAGAGGGAGATGGCCACCTTCCTCCTCCTCGGGTCCTTATCTGCGACCGTGATACTCACTCTGGCCTGGCGATGACGTATCGTCTGTGCTAGATTCGCTCCACCTATGGCTCTTCCATCACAACATTCGGCAAGGAGGCGGGCTTACAAACCTTCGTTTTTTCTGGCCCTGCTCTGTCTAGTGGCCACCGCCTGTGGCACGACCGCCCCGACTGGAACACTCCCCTCTGACGATCCTCGCGGAGCCGTGTCTCTTCAGGCGATTGCCGATCGGTCGATTCAAGCCAGTCATCCGATCAATCTGGAACCCACCCTCATCGCCCGAGTCTTGAGCGGTATGCAAGTCCAAGAACGTCAGCGGCCCCTCCAAGAGATGCTGGCAGGATCGCCTTCCGTTGTCCCTGTCTTCTCAGCAGAAGAAGTCCAATTCCTGGCTCCCAGGATTGCCAAAGCCCTGGCGACCGCCGCAACGGGAGAGGCTGTGGCCTTTCTCGTCACAAGTCCTCGCCCAGACAGCGGACGCCTGGAGTACTCCGCCAAGGAAACCACAGCCGGTTCCCTGTACGCCTATGGTCTGTCCTTGTATGTGACACTCTCCCAATATCGCTATGCACCAACGCAGATGAGCGCGGACGATCCGGCCCACCGACGTCTTCCCGATACTTCTGGCCTCTCGGACCGTACGCTGCTTTTCACTCCGAGCGCCGCCCAACGGTCCGATACCTTTCACCCATCGACAGGACGAGCGCCGACCGACAGGTTTCTCGCCATCGATTATCAATTACTGCAACATGCATCAACAACAGCAGTCATCCTTGAGCAGACGGCCCCTCAGACGGAACGCGTGGCCGCGCCGATTCGCGAGTCTTCATCAGGAAACGGTGCATCCGACGTCCCGCCCCGTGCTGCAGAGACGCTGGCGCAGCGCGATGCAGAAATCCACACACTCAAAGATCTCGTGATCAAAAAGGATTTGGAACTGGAAATTCTGAGGAATGAACTGCAATCTGTTCGGAAACAACTTGACAGTCAGAAGCGGAAAATCACACCTTCGAAGTCGCAGCAAACAACCCCGTAAAGCTCATCTGACATTCAATAGATCATGCATCTCTGGGTTAAAAGTACTCCCGTAGGATGCTCAAAATACCCGTTCAGCAAGGCCGCAGCGAGGGAAGGGCCGAGGAGGTACAAACCGCACTTCGTGTGGACCGTTCGTCCTGGACTCTGGCGGACGGAAAAGCCCCTCCAATGCTTCCGACTTCCGAGAGTCTTTTGGGTACGTTGAGGGTCTGAACGAGGCGAGAACGAAGCCGACGGGCTTTTTCAGCATCCTGCTAACAATTCCGATAGCCGTTCGTGATGGGCATCCGTCGGTCCTTACCCAAGGCTCGATGCGTAATCTTGATGCCGATCGGCGCCTGTCGGCGCTTGTACTCGCTGCCATCCACCATCCCGATCACGCGGGCCACAGTGGTGCGTTCATAACCCGCTTCGACGATCTCTTCAAGAGACCGGTTCTCTTCCACATAGGCCTGGAGAATGGGATCAAGTATCTCATAGGGCGGCAGCGAGTCTTGATCCTTTTGGTTAGGCCTCAGCTCGGCGGTAGGCGGCCGATCTAATGTCCGTTTGGGAATTACCGGGGTTGCACCGCGGAGGTTACGAAGCCGCGCCAGATCATACACCATCATCTTGGGCACGTCTTTGATCACCGCAAAGCCACCGGCCATATCGCCATATAGAGTGGCATAGCCGACGCTCATCTCGCTCTTATTGCCCGTAGTAAGCACCAAATGGCCGAACTTATTGGAGAAGGCCATGAGGAGATTGCCTCGTATGCGGGCCTGGAGATTCTCTTCTGTCGTATCAGGCGGATGACCCTCAAATGTCTCCGCGAGTGCGTGCCGATACGTATCAAACATCGTCGTGATGGGAATCGTACGGACTGAAATCGCGAGCCGTTTCCCCAATTCAGCGACATCGTCGTGACTGTCTTGTGAGGTGTAGGGCGACGGCATGAACAGGCCACGCACGTTCCCGGCACCGAGCGCATCGGCGGCAATCACAGCGGTCAACGCCGAGTCCACGCCGCCGCTCAAACCGATCACGGCACAGGTAAATCCATTCTTCTTCACGTAGTCTCGTACTCCCAATGTGAGCGCGCGATACACTTCCTCCAGCGGGTCCAGGACTGTCACTATATCGGGGACCGCGCGTTCCCGGGTTTTTTTCACAGCGGGAAGAGATACAGCGCAAACCTCCACCGCAGAGGCGACCGCTCGCGGCAAAATATTCTTCCGGCCCTGCGTACGTTTCGCCCGGGCGACGGCTTCCATATTGAGATCGGCGACGATCAAATCTTCTTCAAAGGCTTTTCCTCGCGCAATGACCTCACCGTGATGATCGAGAATCACGCTGTTCCCGTCGAAGACCAGTTCATCCTGCCCACCGACCACATTTGTGTAGGTGAGTATCACACCGTTTTCCCTGGCCCGGGTCGCCAACATCTGCTCGCGCACACGACTCTTGCCCAAATGAAATGGGGAGGCATTGATATTCACGATCAGCTCAGCACCTGCTGCCGCCTGGAACCGTGTCGGGCCTTCAGGCAACCAAACATCCTCACAAATGTTGACTCCAACCACTGTACCGCGCAGACGAATGAGCGGCAGCCGCCGGCCCGGATGAAAATAGCGGCTCTCATCAAACACGCCATAATTAGGCAAATACCACTTGCAATATGTCGTGATGAGTTTCTGATCTGCGATGACTGCGGCCGCATTGTACAGTTCATGCGCGCCAGCCGGCACCACCGACGAACGAGCCGGCTTTGGATCTATTCCATCGCCTTGACTAACGTAGCCTACAACCGCGGCAAGGCTGCGACAATGGCGGACTATTTCCTTGAGCGCGCGGCGGTTGTCCGCAACGAAACGCGGTTTTAGCAGAAGATCTTCAGGTGGATAGCCGGTGATTGCCAACTCCGGGAAGGCCACCAGGTCGGCCTTGGCCTTCTTCGCCTCGCGCAGCCAGGCTACGATCCGGCGGACGTTCCCATCTAGATCCCCGACCGTCGGATTCATCTGTACCATGGCAATGCGAAACGTACGCATAGGGCCTTACGCTATTTAGAGGCGGTACTAACGGTTCGGTTGTCACGAATTCTGGCGCAAGGATAGCATCCAAAGAACGGGGTATCAAACGCCTTTTGCCGTGATTTTGAGTGGTGTCACGGATGGAAGATGGAAGGAAATTGGAAGAGTAATCAGAAATTACCTTAAAAAAACATTCCCTCATGCACCAGGAAGCGTCGGTCCGTTACGTACACAGACCACGTTGAGGGTATGTAGAGCAGCAGATTTAGCCCCTGTGCTTTTCAACCCGTTGGTCGAGTTCTCCAGCTAAGAGCACGGCCTCAGCTATCTCGCGCATCGACTTTCTCAAATCCATACTCTGCCGTTGAATGATCTTAAAGGCCTCTTCTTCAGTGAGCTTCTTCGAACGCATGAGGTAGCCCTTGGCTCGCTCCATGAGCTTGCGAACCGCCAAGGCCTCCTGCATCTCAAAGGACTTCTCGATCAGGGTCGTATGCTCGATCGCGATGGCGGCCTGATTCGCGATGGCCTGGAGCAACTTGACCTCTTCAGTGGTAAACGCGTACGGGACAGATGTATAGCTATTGATCACGCCCATCGCCTTTTCCCGCACCATCATCGGGACTGAGACCATTGAGCACAGCCCTTCCTTTTTGGCCATATCCGGATACATGTAGTCGCGCTCTTTGGTGACGTCGGCCACGATAATCGGTCGCCGCTCCTTCACCGCCCGGCCACTGATACTCTGACCGATCTTGAGATTCGGCTTGCGGCGATACTGTTCGCTGAGGCTTTGCGTCGCCTCGATCCGTAGTTCCCCACTGGCTTCGTCCAATAACATAATTGAACAGATCTTGGAGCTCATCATCTGTGCGGTCATCGTCACCAGAAGTTGAAGCACGTCTTCGATCAGCCGGTTGGATGCCACGGTCTCGGAGACCTGGGACAACGTTTCCACCTGTAACGCTTTGCGTTTCATTTGATCGTAAAGCCGCGCGTTCTCAATCGCTCCACCGACCTGATTGGCGATAGTCGAGAGTAACGCAATTTCATCAGGCCGATAGCGTTTCAGGCGCTTATGTTGGACATTGATTACCCCCACCACTTCTTTTTTGGCCATGATCGGTACAGAAACAAAGGCTTGGTGGCGGTCCTCAGGAAGGTTGTGGAAAAACTTGAAGCGTGGGTCGTCACTCGCATTGCTCGGAATTACGACACGCGTTCGCTCTTGGGCAACCCATCCGGTGATGCCCTCTCCCAAACCGATGGTGATGCGGCCAATGAGTTTCGGATGAGGGTTCTTCGAAGCGCGGAGAATGAGCTCGTCTTGGCTATCGGACAATAGGTACAGAAGACAGGCATCTGCTTTGGTGACTTCGACGACAACTTCGACGATATGTTTGAGAACGGCCTCGAGATCCCGTTGATTGCTAATTGAATCGGAGATCCTATGAAGAACATCGACCTCACGTGCTTTTTCCTTCAAAGCCTGTTGAAGGTGAGCCACGGATGGCATGCGTTTGGTCGTCATTGGTGGTTACCTTCTGGCAGTGGCCCTTCGGCGGATAGTAAGTGTGCCCTGCTGGCGAGCGCTTTGCGGTTTTTTCCTGCGGCGATGCTTGCTCTGGAACCACTCTGCACAGACCTGTCGCTCGATCGGCCGAATGACTACCTCCCCCACCCTCACCGGCCAAACTCCGATGACGCGCCCTCCGACCACCTTCTTGTCATGTTGCATC
>JBBRRM010000095.1:0-9024 GCA_038275915.1 Nitrospirales bacterium | reverse complement strand
GCAGGAGGCGTCTTGGCATCTATCCCTACCCGTTTCATCTGCCTGTCAAGGAGTGGGTGCATGGATTCCAGCTGTTCCTCGTTACCTCCGGCATGCTTCTGGTCTATACATTTCACGAATGTATGTCAGGGGAAGGTGCCTTCCGATCAAGAAGACCCGATTGCGCTGCCCCCTGTCGACGGGCCTCCAAGCTGACTTCGGAGGTTGCGTTGTCTGCTGATCGGAGGAACGCCCTGTCTCCTCCGAACGAATGATCCGTCTTATGCAGCATCAAGATCGATGGCCGGCTGGCCAATCGTGACCCCTTGACCTTCGGCTCGTGCCACCGGATGCGCGAACAGGGCCGTGAACCAAAACCGTGCGCCTTGCCCGGGAACGCTGCTGACCTCGATTGTGCCGCCCATCATCGCCACCAGCTGTTTCACAATGGCTAACCCCAACCCCGTTCCCCCATACTTGCGCGTGGTGGAACCATCGGCTTGAGAGAATGAGTCGAAGATCGAGGCCTGGGTAGCAAAGGGAATCCCGATACCCGTGTCTGCGACAGCAAAATGAATACGCCAGCCCGCGTCGTTCCTTTCCAACTCGGTCACCTCAATGCAGATGCTCCCTGACTCCGTGAACTTCAGTGCATTGCCAATTAAGTTCGTAAGAATCTGCCGCAAGCGATGCGGATCGCCTGAGACAAGCGCCGGCAGCGTCGCCGGCAACTGACTGATCAGGATCAATCCCTTCTTATTCGCGCGATCGATGAACAGCTCGCTCGTCTCTGTCACGAGCGCGCGTATGTCGAACGGCACCTGTTCGAGAGTCAACTTGCCGGCCTCCAGCTTTGAAAGGTCCAGGATGTCGTTGATCAGATGCAAAAGGTTCGTCCCGGAGGTTTGGACATGCTCGGCATAGCGCCGTTGCTTGTCCTCCAACGGAGTTCCCAGAAGCAATTCGGCCATACCCAACACCCCGTTCATCGGGGTCCGGATCTCATGACTCATATTGGCCAGAAACTGCGACTTCGCCACGTTCGCGGCTTCGGCCGTCTCTTTAGCCTGCTTCAGTTCCGACTCGACGCGTTTCCGTTCTGTGATGTCCTCAACGAACGCGGTAAACATGTGCCGTCCGGCGATCTTCAGTGGGGTAATGGCCAAATCGATCGGGAATTCCGTTTCATTTCGCCGCAAAGCCACCGCCTCAATGCGCCGGTTCAGGACAGGCCCTTCGCCCGTCGAGAGGAAGTACTGAAGCCCTCGCCGATGGGCTTCCCGATACCGAAGCGGGATGATCGTATCGGCCAAAGACCGACCCATGACTTCTTCCCGCTCCCATCCGAACATCTGTTTAGCCCGGTGGCTCCAGTCTGTAATCCGATCCTGTGCATCCATGCAGACGACAGCATCCAACGCGGTGTCGATAATCTGCCTCGCGCGCAAGGCTTTCTCGTTCGCATCCGATTGCGCCATTTCGGTCAGCCGCCAGAAGATTAACAGGGCAAGGCTTTCCGCCAGGACGAAGATTCCGTGAATTTGCGCCCATATCCAAGGACGCGCCTGGGCAGAGTGATGGTTAAAGACTCTGCTGGGAACCAGTGTCCCCAGCAGACCATGGTCCATGACGATGTAGACCACCGCGACGAGGAACGTGACCCAATCCTGGTAGAGCACGATCACGGCCATCATGACGAAGTAGTGAAAATGCATTTCGATGTATCCTCCTGACAGGTGCACGAGCACCGTCGAGGAGACCATCAAACCGACTGTGGTCAGCACACCCCGCCAACGATTGGCGAAGGGGGCCCAGGTCGCGCAAGCGGAAAGCGCAGCGACGATGAACCCTCCTGTGATACTGCGCGACGGCGTATTGCCGGCCAGGACCCCGAACCATGGGATTGCTGCCGCATGGAGCCAGAGCAGAAAGAGAATGCCTTGATGTCGACGCCGCCAGTCCTCTCCTTCAAGCATGGTGCCCTTAGGAAGCAGAGCCATGAAAGCCGGCAGCCAGGTTATCCGGCGACTGATCGTGGTGAGGTGAGTCATGAAAAATCTTCCAGAACCTTGTCAGCCGGTGCACGCGACAGGATTTCGACCTGCCTTGCGGCCACGACGAATCCCACCTCTCATGTCGTCGGCGTGCAGAGATCTATTCGTGGTTGTTATCGGTTCGTGGTATTGAAACTTGAGGCAGGGGAGTTAGTACGTTTCGATATCAAAGGAACGACGAGCGAATTTCCGAAAGCGACCCGGTGGCTGCGCGAGCAGCAGGATCATACACCCGACCGAAGCAGCCTCGCCTTATTGCCAGGCTGCCGTGAGCACGCCCGTACGGTCCTGCCAATTCGGCGTCCATGCAAGGGCAACGAGCTTCACTGCAATGTTGGTCTTGGTGGGTTTGAGAGACAGGGTTTCCAGTTTTTCCAAGAGAGGGTCAGTCGTCGCTGCCAGCAACTCGGTCTCGGCCTTGAATTGCGCTTCGAGATCGGCTAACTGCCGCTGGAGAACGGAGGCATTTTCTTCGGCCTGCCCCACATCCTGCGATTCCTTGATCGCACGACCTGCTCCGCGGATCGCGGTCGTCGCCTTGCCGATGGTGGTCGAGCTGATCGCCTTTCGCCCGATGAACGCACCCAAAATAGTGGCACCCACCGAAATCGCTGCCTGTATCTGGCTCGACCGAGACTCCGTCTGTTGCCGTTCAACCATCTGCTGAGCCCGCCGAACACGGTCGTGGAGTGAAGTGATCTTCGACGCGTATTTCTGCCGGAGACTTTCTGATTGTGTATCGCGCTGCTCTCGCCCCGATTGTTGTTGTCGGACGCGGAAATCCCGTTCCGACTCCTCCGGTTTGGAACATTCTTTTGTGCTGGGGCTTCGCAAGAGATCGACTTTCTGATTACGAAAGAGCCAGCCGGAGAAATCCCTGCTCCAGGCTTCATAGCTCTTGGCCTTACCGGCGGCTACGGGAAGATTCGCGAACTGCGCGCCTTCGGCCGGAGCCTGTTCCAGATCGGACAGGGCCAGTGCCACCTCCGCCGCATGGTCCCAATCCACCGGCACTGCCCCATCGGTGATCGGAGCCAATACGGTGACATCCCGGGTGACATCGACCCCGGCTTTGCTGTCAGAGAACCTTACTTGTGCTCTGCCGAGCAACATCGGCTGATAAACCAAGAGACTGCCGGTCGGTTGCACACCACGAATAGGAATGAACTGTTGCGGCACGTCCGGGGAAAGCATCGGGCGTCCAGCGCGAGGGGTGAGGGCTGACGCCTGAGATCTGCCTTCCGGATATTCGGACTTTGCGCTCTCCTCCTTACCCATGGCTCCTAACGATTCACGTGATTTCACGGGATCCATGAGAAGCTTGATCTGCGTCCGCGTGAGTGGTCCGCGCAGGTAGGACAATGTCCACCTTGTTTGAAAAACCTCCGGCGCATCCTCGTGGACATTGTTCAGGAGAAAGACCCGGTTTCCGAGTCCTGCAAGAAGCTGTTCCATCCGTTGTCTATCGAATTTCTTCCCGGAACTGGCGGCAGCGCCTTCGAGTCCTTCCAGGACCCGCGCCTTGTCACGCTCAGTTTGGAGTCGTCCGATGAACCAGGTGCCGGTGTTGGCGAGGCCCTTGTAGTCCAAATCCACCGGGTTCTGCGTCGCCAGGACGACGCCGAGACCATAGGCCCGCGCCTGTTTAAGGAGGGTCAACAGCGGCGCCTTCGACGGGGGATTCGCCACGGGAGGGAAGTAGCCGAAGATCTCATCCATATAGAGGATGGCGCGCAGGCTGGTCGTCCCTGATTGCCCTCGTATCCACCCAAGAGTCTGGCTCAAGAGTAAGGTCACGAAGAACATCCGTTCCGCATCGCTCAGGTGCGCGATGGAAAAAATTGCGACCCGTGGTTTGCCTGCCGGACTATGCAACATCTGGCCGACATCCAACGCCTCTCCTTCAAGCCAGGCGGTGAACCCCGGCGCGGCGAGCAGATTGTTGAGCTGCATCGCCAGCGCGAACCGCTCTTTCGAGGGATAGAATGAGTCGAGGTCGAGCACGCCGACTTTTGATAGAGGTGGCGTCTGGATCTGCTGGATGAGCGCGGCTAGATCGAGGTCCTGCCCTTTTCGCCAGGCCTGGTTCAGGATCGTCGAGAGGAGGATGTGCTCGCGACTCTTGATCGGGTCAGCCTCCACTCCGATCAAACCGAGCAAACTGGTCGCGGTGGTGCCGACGCGCTCGCGTAACAGTTCTGCATCGTCCAGGATGTCCTGAGATGGTGCGGCAAACGACTTCAAGATGGAAACGGGCACTCCTGCATTGCTGCCCGGCGTGTAGACGACGAACTCAGCCGCATCTCTAAGTTTCTGAATCCGCTCACCGCTTTGGCCCCACTCGCCCAAGCCGTTCTTCCACAGTTCTGCCTGTTGCGTCGCATAGTCTCCTGTGGAGAGACCCCTCTTTCGCGCATCGTCTTCATTGATCCATGGCGCAAAGTCTTCGCCGCGAAGCTGCGGAAATGTCAACATCAGGTTCGCCAGATCCCCCTTGGGATCGATCACGATGGCGGGAATGCCGTCGATTGCCGCTTCTTCGAGGAGCCCGAGACAGAGACCGGTCTTGCCGCTGCCAGTCATTCCGACGCAGACGGCATGAGTGACGAGGTCCTTCGAGTCATAGAGCAGCCAGCCTGGCTTCGGCTTCTTCTTGGCCAGGTCATATGGCCGTCCCAGGTAGAACACCCCAAGCTTCTCAAAGTCTTGCACGGCACCACACTCCTTTCCCTCGCGTCGCCTGGTCTACTAGCCCGAGAGCCACACACACAAACGCCGACATTCTATTAAGGAGGCCTGCGGACTGCAAGATGACGAACCACCCGGCGGCGGGCATCAAGAAATGCGTTGCCCCTCCTCCCGACTCGGTGCAGGATTCACGGTCGATGCGACGCTTGATACCGATCACCCTCTCTCTCACCTTGGCCACCCTGCTGGGATGGACGTCGTCCGTCTGGGCTGAAGCCACTGCACAGAGCGTGCACTGGGGTGCTCTTGCATTCCCCGATCACGACCGCACCCTTGCGCTGGGGTTCACCACCGATCGCTTCACTGAGTTTGACGGAGCAGGCAAACGCTATAACGACATGCGACAAACGGATGGATTTAATTTCCCGTCGGTGAGCTGGACGGAACGCCTGGAGCGTTTCAAGGGCTGGAATACTAATCTCACGGTCGGCGCGGGTCCGACACAAGACAGCTTTAGCCGGTTTCTCCAGAACGACGTCGTGCATAAGTTGCGCGGGTTTACGCCGGTACCGGTCGGTGCCACACGCGATGCGACGGACTTCATGATCAGCGGGACGTTGACCAAATGGACGGGACTCTTGGGAAGCGACGATGTGTTTTTCTATGGTGTCGGCGGGGCGGCGGGGTCCCTGTACTATGAGCCCTATGCTCAGATCGGCTTTAGACGGCTGTCTCTCCTGGAATTCGTACCGTTGGTGTCTGACTACATACGCTTCTCCGGGTTGGCCCGTTATGGCCGCCCTTTCAGCGGAGCCGCGTTTCACGAAGTCGCCAACCGTGCCTACATCGGACAGGTCTCCGTCGGGATCGGCAACTACCGGCGAAAAGATTGCGACACCCCTTGGGAAATCGAGATCGGCCTGACAGTGGATTCAGGCTTGTTCGTGGACCATCGTGGGGATTCTTTGGAAGAACGGTTCGTGACGGTCGCACTCCGCTACTCAGCCGTGACGTTTGAGACGTGGAACGACCTCATCAACCAGAAAGATTACGGCCCCACCTTCGGCGCTCGGGTGACCCTCGACATGCTCTACCTCTACGATCGTTTCGTCGATTTCTACTACTAGCCGCGCTCACCTGACGATCACGAATACGCCGCCATCAGGGTGAATCCTGTCAGATCCCTTTCCAAGCCATGTGCTATGAGTCCAAGCCCTTACACGACCCCCGCTTCCTTGAGTACCTGTCCCGTGTACGATCGCTTGGATTTTGCGATTTCTCTGGGAGGTCCTTCGGCCACAATTTCACCGCCCCGATCGCCACCTTCAGGTCCGAGATCGATAATCCAATCGGCATTCTTGATCACGTCAAGATTATGCTCGATCACCAGCACGGTATTCCCCCCTTCGACCAGGCGATCCAACACATCCAGCAACCGCTGGACATCGGCGAAATGCAGTCCGGTCGTGGGTTCATCCAGGATGTACATCGTACGTCCGGTCGGACGTTTCGACAGCTCGCGCGAAAGTTTGACTCGTTGCGCCTCGCCCCCCGACAGTGTGGTGGCAGACTGGCCCAGCTTTACATAGTGCAACCCGACATCATGGAGCGTGTCCAGTTTCCGTTTGATGAAGGGGATATGCTCGAAGAACTCTACCGCATCGTCCACGGTCATATTCAACACGTCTGCAATGCTCTTCCCCTTATGATGAATCTCCATGGTCTCGCGGTTGTACCGTTGGCCCTTACACACCTCACAGGTCACATAGACATCCGGCAGGAAATGCATTTCGATCTTGATCAGCCCATCGCCCTGGCAGGCTTCACAGCGCCCGCCCTTTACATTGAAACTGTAGCGGCCTGGCTTGTAACCTCGCACGCGGGATTCGGGCAGATTGGAGTAGAGATCACGGATGAAACTGAATAGACCGGTATAGGTGGCCGGATTCGAACGTGGAGTCCGTCCGATCGGGGACTGGTCGATGTCAATCACCTTATCCAGCGCCTCGACGCCCAGCAACTCCTTGCATCCGTCGATCTTCGGCTTTTTGTGATAGAGCAGCTGGGAGAGGGAATGAAACAGGACCTCCAGAACCAGAGTACTCTTCCCGGACCCGGACACGCCAGTCACACAGGTGAGGAGACCGAGGGGAATCTTGGCCGTCATCCCCTTGAGATTGTGCTTCGAAGCCCCCACGATGGATAGCATCCCCTTCGCCTTGCGCAGGCGGCGAGGAAGGCTGACCATTTGCGTGCCCCGGAGATACTGACCCGTCAGCGAATCGGGATTACCCATGACTTCGTTAGGCGTACCTTGGGCAATGATCTTCCCACCCTGCGTCCCCGCACCAGGACCCATATCCAACAGGTGGTCCGCCGCCATCATGGTTTCCGCATCGTGTTCGACCACCACCACCGTGTTGCCCAGGTCCCGCAGGCGAAGCAAGGTCTGGAGCAAGCGCCGATTATCGCGCTGATGGAGACCGATCGACGGTTCATCGAGGATGTAGAGCACGCCGACGAGGCCGGAACCGATTTGCGTGGCGAGCCTGATGCGTTGGCCTTCTCCACCGGACAACGTGGCGGCCGCCCGATCCAACGTCAGGTAATCCAGACCGACGTTGACCATGATCCCCAGCCGTTCGCGAATCTCTTTTAAGATGCGATGGGCAATCACCAGTTCGCGTTCGGTGAATTTCAACGAGCTGAAAAAATCCGCGGCAGCTCGCACGGAAAGATGCGTCACTTCCGAGATCGACTGTTTGGCCACCTTGACGGACAGGCTTTCGGGCCGCAGCCTTGCGCCCTTGCAGACCTCGCAGAGTTCAAGCAACGTAAAGTCTTCATCGTCAGGACAGCCGGGCGTCATGGCATAGCCGATGCCGTCGCAGGCCGGGCAGGCTCCATGGGGGCTGTTGAATGAAAACACGCGAGGTGTAATTTCCGGATAGCTGACGCCGCAGCGGATGCAGGCGAGTTTCTCGCTATACAGGGACACTTTCCCGTTCTCCGTCAGCACACCGACCAGCCCACCGGCGAGCTTCAATGAGCTTTCCACCGAATCGGCCAACCGCCGCGTCAAGGCCTCGCCTTGCTTCATCACCAGCCGATCAATGACGATTTCGATCGTGTGTTTCTTTTGCTTATCGAGCGTGATGTCCTCGCCCAACTCAACCGGCCGGCCATCGATTCTGGCCCGCACATAGCCGGCCCGACGCATGTCGAGGAGCTCTTTGCGATACTCCCCCTTCCTGCCGCGAACGATAGGGGCCAATATCTGAAATTTGCTCCCCTCCGGCAGCAGGCCAATGGCATCGACCATCTGCTGGACGGTCTGCGCAGTGATTTCCTCGCCGCACTGAAAGCAGGAGGGACGTCCGACCCTGGCAAAGAGGAGACGGAGATAATCGTAAATTTCCGTTACGGTTCCAACCGTGGACCGGGGGTTGTGGCTGGTGCTCTTTTGCTCGATGGAAATGGCAGGTGAGAGCCCTTCGATCGAATCGACGTCGGGTTTTCCCATCTGTTCGAGAAATTGGCGGGCATAGGCAGAGAGTGACTCGACATACCGTCGTTGCCCCTCGGCATAGATTGTGTCGAAGGCCAGCGACGACTTACCCGACCCGCTCAGCCCAGTAATCACAACGAGCTGGTCGCGTGGGATCGTCACGTCGATGTTCTTGAGATTATGCTCCCGCGCCCCTTTAATAATGATCGAGTTATGCATCAAGAGCGGGATTATAACACGCGGACCGAGTCGCCTTGACAAACCTTGAAGGCCGATGCTACCACCCTCTCATGGTTCATGTGGATACACCACCCGTTGAGAAGAGAGCGGACTCTCCTGAGACTCCCCGCGCCGTCTCGACCTGGTCCGGCCAAGCCCGCGAACAAGCCGTTCAGCGGATGTTCACCGCGATCGCCCGCGTCTATGATCTCAACAACACGCTCCTGAGTTTTGGCCTGCATCATCGATGGAAGAAACTTACTGCCTCCTATGTCCCCGTCACCACAGAAGGCCTGGCACTCGACGTCGGAGCCGGCACAGCCGATCTTGCGCTTTTACTTGAACCGCGTATGGGAACCAACGGTCGCGTCATTGCGTCCGACCTGAACCACGCCATGCTCGTCGAGGGACTGAAGAAAATCACCATACGTGGACTGGGACAGCGAATCACCTGCCTTGAAGCCAATGCCGAGCATCTGGGGTTTCTCGACGGGACCTTCCACGCCGTGACCACGGGATTTTGCATGAGGAACGTCGGCGATCTTCACCGGGCGGTCACAGAAATTCACCGCATTT
>JBBRRM010000094.1:0-9039 GCA_038275915.1 Nitrospirales bacterium | reverse complement strand
CAGCTTCTTCAGGAGAGTCGAAGCCTCAGATACAGATGCCATCCACGACCAAGTCAGAGCCTTCGTCAAATTCACCCACGATCACGCCGGCGATCTCCGATACTCCACCGCACTCGGTGGCTCAACTCGCCACGGCGACTTTGCATCCGCCCCCGCACAAGCCCGAGACCGCACCAGCTGTTTCGCCCGATGACAGTAGGCCACCACAGCCATCCATACGTGAACCGGAGCCCATTATGCAGCCAACTCCCTCCGCCATGCCTCAGACCCATGAACCCCCTCCCATCCCTACGCGCCCACAGCCAGGCTTCTCGATGCCGAACGGGTTCTCGCAGCAGAACCCTACAACGCCGTCTCCTGAGTCCGGATCGAATCCTGTGGAGCTCGTCAAAACTCTCTGTGGTCGATTCCACTCCGTCTCTCGGCAGTTGCGACTCCGCGGGGAATATCGAGCCACATTGAGTGTGGAGGATGAAGTGGATGCACAAGATCTGTTGCATGCCCTCCTACGGATAGAATTCGACGATATCGGTACGGACGAATGGACGCCAAGTTATTCAGGCGGAGCCCCACGCACGACATTCTTGCTGAACGACAGTCGACTTGCGGTGATCGTCAAGAAAACATGTCCGGGCCTCAGTGTCAAAGGCCTCACCGACCAACTCCGGATTGACACAGAACGGTATCGAACGCAGGAGCGCTGCACGACGCTCTTATGTTTTATTTACGACCCCGAAGGCCGAATCGGAAACCCGCGTGGCCTCGAAACCAATCTCACCAGCGTGAGTGAGTCATTTTCCCTTGAGGTGCTCGTCACCCCGAAATGAGGTTATGAATGAAAAAATCTAAGTCAGCCATCGCTACGCTCCCTAAATCGCCCGTCGGCACTCCCGCATTGACAGGGACGACGGGCATCCGCTACGTTGGCAAAGAACCCGCTATTCCTGCGGTGCCTTGTACGATTCACGCTCCGGTCGATGGCGGAAGAATTGTGTCGGATCGGGCCTATATACTCATCAATGTACTGCCTGGACGGACGAGCGACGTTGTTCGTGCTCTGTCGGCGATCAAACAGATCAAGACCATCGACCCCTGCTGGGGCAAGCCGGATATTATTGCAGTTGTGGAAGTGTCGGACCAGGATGCGCTGACTCAGCTAGTCCTGAGCCGGATTCATGAGATAGACGGCGTTTCGCAGACTGATACTCATCTCGTCTATCCATTGAAGGAAACGAAGACCAAGTGACCTGCATGTTTCGCGTCCTCATCCTTCCCCTCCTCGTCATCTGGGCATCCGCGTGCGCCGCACCTCCAATCCCTCATGAGCCAGACATGATCGACGTGACCCTTCCTGCTTCAACTGATCGGGTAAAAACGGCGGTGATCCAGGTCCTGACAGAGGGAGGCTATGCGGTCGACCAGAAGGATGACGAGAGCCTGACGACGGGGTATCGGGAAGAAATCAGCGGCCCGTGGGACTGGATGCTCCGCTGGCGTTTTGGCACAGGACGGAGCCGGGTGGAAGCGTTGGTGAGTCCGGCATCTGATGAGCAGAGCAGCAGACTTCGATTGAATGTGCGGTATGAAGGCAAAGACGGAATATTCACCCGGTGGGGAAATTCACCGACCGCGCTGCCACAGAGTGCCGAAAATCAATTGCGATTAATTAAGAACGCGCTCCAACTCCTCTAACAGGACGCTGAAACAGTTGGCCAGTGTCGTTCTCGCCGCGCTCAGAGGCTCAACGTACCGAAGCGTACGCCTCCCCACTTCGCTTGCTGCGGCCTTGCTCGAGGGCTTGTTTGAGCATCCTGCTTACTCTGACTGCTACTCTTTCTCTCCGCTGTCGGCGTCGTCGCCGAGATCCAATCCGAACCGCTCAGCCATCCGATAAAGCGTGCGCCGATCGATACCGAGGATCTTTGCGGCTTTGACTTTATTGCCCTTGGTCTCCTTCAATACACGGACGAGATGGCGCTTCTCGACCTCCTCAAGCGTCAAACACGCCGCATCGCTATGGTCGATTGTCCCTGCGGATTCCTTCGACGGCAGCTCGATCTGACGCAATGACCCTGGCAGGTCCTCCGGCGTGAGGAGCGGACCGTGGCTCAGCGAAACAGCCCGCTCAATGGCATTTTCCAACTCGCGCACGTTCCCGGGCCACCGATATTGCGTCAACAATGTCATCGTTTCCGGCAACACCCCGCGCACCGCATGCGCTGCCCCCGCACCGCACTTTTCCAGGAAGTGATGCACCAACATCGGAATATCTTCCCGCCGCTCCACCAGCGACGGCAAGGTGATACGCACGACATTGAGCCGGTAAAATAAATCATCCCGAAACTTTCCCTCTTTGACGAACTGTTCAAGATCGCGATTCGTCGCCGCGATGATACGGACATCAACCTTCGTCGATGTCGTGCTGCCGACACGGCGAACTTCGTGGTCCTGCATGACTCGCAACAACTTGACCTGCAAGGCCTGCCCCAACTCGCCGATCTCATCGAGAAAGAATGTACCCCCGTTCGCGGATTCAAAGAGGCCGACCTTGTTCCCCGCCGCGCCGGTAAAGGCGCCCTTCTCATAGCCGAACATTTCCGATTCCAGCAAGGTGTCCGGCAACGCCCCGCAATTCACCGGAATGAACGGCTTGTCCCGACGAGGCCCATTCGCATGAATCGCCCGCGCGATCAACTCTTTGCCTGTCCCGCTCTCCCCCTGCAGGAGCACCGTGCTTTTACTCTCGGTCACCCGAGCCACCAGCTTATACACCTCCAGCATGGCGGGACTGCTTCCAACCAACGGAGTCCATTCATCTTTGCTCTTCAGCTCTTCACGAAACCTGGCATTTTCCCGAACGAGCCGGCAGTGATCGAGACTTCGCTTGACCACCAGCTTGATATCCTCCTTCTTGAACGGCTTGGCAAGGTAGTCGTAGGCTCCTTGCTTAATCGCTTCAATTGCACCTTCCAGAGATCCAAAGGAGGTGAGCACCACAACCGCCGTGTCAGGGCTCATACGTTTAAATTCACGCAAGACCGTCAGTCCGTCGACCGCGCCCATGCGAATATCTGTCAGCACCAGATCCACAGCTCCCTGGCGGCCACGGGCAATGACCTCCTCTCCATTGGCAAAGGCTTCAACCGTATAGCCTTCCTTTTTCAAGGCCTCAGCCAAGAGTTCGCGTGCGACCGTATCGTCATCGACGACGAGGATATTCGCTGATTGCATCAGTCCCTCTCTTATAATGCGCGGGTCTGCTCGGTCTTCAATCCAGGCAAGGTCACGGTGACGGTTGTGCCATGTCCGGTTTCGCTTTCGAGCGAAAGGCTGCCTCCATGCGCAAGGACCGTTTCGCGGCTCAAGAATAAGCCTAATCCGGTACCCTTGCCAACCGCCTTCGTCGTAAAAAATGGTTCGAAGGCTTTCTGCATATCAACCTCCGGCATGCCACATCCCGTATCCTGCACCGCGACAGTGATCACTTGAGGTGACATTGCGTCGGCCACTCGACGGCCACGGTCGAGTTCGTCGGATGAGGCTGCATGGTCCCCCACCAGGACTTTCACTGTTCCATGTGGCGGAGTGGCGGCTAATGCATTGGCTAACAAGTTCACCATCACCTGGTGCATCTTTTCCGCATCGGCCCAGACGAGCGGGAGACCCACAGGAATCTCGAGAGTCAATGTGATTTCTTTCGCATGAAATGCCGGTTCCATGAGCGCCGCCGCCGGGGTGATCACATCCTCTACAGGTAACCATGTCGGTTCAGGCTGGCGCTGTCTGGTTGAGGAAAGCAAATCCTGAATGATCCGAACCACCCGTGTGAGCTGTTCATCAATGACCGTCACTCGTTTTTTCATCTCAGGCGTGACGCCCGGCTCTTCAGCCAGGGCTTGCACATGCCAGGCGATCGAGTGGAGCGGCGTACCGACCTCGTGCGCCACGGATGCCACCAACTGCCCCACTGCCGCTAAGCGTTCAGAGCGATTCAACTGATCTTTCGCATCGACCAGCTGTGTATTGGCCTTCAAAAGATTTTCCGTCTCTCGGGCAAGCGCGGCCCGCGCCGCTTCCTCTCTCGCCTTGCGCTCTTCCCAGGTCATGCCGATATAGGCCACCACCAGGAGCACTCCCGCGACGACACTGCGATTGATCACCGCCGCTTGAAACCGTCCAGGTTTAGTCGGTTGCATCAACCCCAAATAGGTCGCCACGATACAGGCCACCACCGTGATGAACATCAGGGCACGACTGCGTACCGTTGCCACCAACAGAATCGGCAACACAAACCCGTACGCGCCGACCACATTCGCCGGCGCCGCCATTTCCAACGCGACGATGGCCAGGAACACTGCTCCGGCGATCGGCAGCACAATGCGATTATGTTTCAACATGGGAATGGGACACACATCGACTGCCAATGAACCATGTGAGATCTCTAGCAGGTTTCGGGAAAAGCATTTCGGCACAGCAGGGCTTCAAAGACGCGGACGTTCAAAAGAAAAAAGACACCCTGCCGGATGCTCAAAAAGGCCGGACTTCTCACCCGCCCAACCCTGGCGAGTCGAAACCGGAAGCCTACCCTCGGACGCACGTTGAGGATTTCGATGAGCCGAGAACGAAGCTGGCGGACTTTTTCAGCCTCCGGCATAGAGGGTCTTACCCTAGCGGACGTATCGAACGCAAGACAGCGCCAAGCTGCCGCATCCGTTCATCGCATAGAATCTGATCTACACGAAGAGCATACTTGCGGGTCCAGTTCGGATGACTGTCCACCGTGCCCGGAAGATTGGTTTGAGAAAGCTCGCCCAAGCCGTCTTCAAGATTTGCCAAAACAATATAGGACGGAGTGCGAGCCAGATAGACGTGAATTGCCTGGCAGAGATTGGGCGTCATGGCAGGCGCGGTAGCGAGGTCCTCGGTCACACCAGGCGGCAAGAGGCCCTCCCGGTTGAGGGCACAGAGGATACCCCCTTTATCGCGCTGTCGTTCGTCCCATGCATGACGGCGTGCCGCCTCATCTGGAAAGGCTCCCAATCCAGTCCTCACCCCTAAATCCTCACCGGACCAAAAGCCTGTGAGAGTCGGCAAGTCATGGGTCGTAGCCACAGCCAATGATTGTGCGGGATAGTCGCCTGGCGACTTCCATCCGCCGTTCCCATCTCGTTCGAAGTAGAACACACGATAGGACAGGACTCTCGCCTTCGCCAACTGCTCTCTCACCCAATCGGGGACGGTCCCAAGGTCTTCTCCGATCACCAGAGTTTTGGATCGGATACTCTCCAGCGCGACAATCGCCAGCAAATCTTCAAAGGGATATTGCACATACGTCCCTTCAGACGCTGGCCTCCCGTGCGGAATCCAGAAGAGACGACAGAACGCCATCACATGATCCAGCCGGATTGCCCCGCCGAATCGGAAATTGTGCCGCAGCAGTTGAATCATCATCTCGTAGCCGCTGTCGCGCAATGCGTGAGGGTTAATCGGGGGCAAACCCCAATTCTGTCCCTCTGGCGCGAACGCGTCCGGAGGAGCGCCACAGTCAGCTCCGAGCGCCAGTACCGATTGATAGATCCACGCCTCGGCCCCATGCCGATCGGCACCCAAAGCCAGGTCGTGATACAGCCCGATCGGCATCGATAACTGTTCGGCCGTCCGCTTGATCTCGTTCAACTGTTCGCTTGCCACCCACTGAATGTATTGAAAGAACCGAATACGTTTCCGATGTCGTTTCGCATATTCACGAACCGGTTGGCCAGGGGTCAGAAATTGCGTCGGCCATTCCTGCCAATTCGCCGACTTCGATTGAATCAGCCGGCGTTCCTCTTCTAATGCCTGGAACGTCCCGTACAACTCGAGCGCTACACCTTCAGACTGGATGAAGCGCTCCAAAAGCCAGGCGCGCG
Organism: Nitrospirales bacterium; assembly: GCA_038275915.1. GTDB lineage: Bacteria > Nitrospirota > Nitrospiria > Nitrospirales > Nitrospiraceae > Palsa-1315. The sequence continues at coordinate 3,130 of JBBRRM010000094.1, read as the reverse complement.
CCGTTTTCGGTTTGAGATTCGGCTCCTCTCCTTCGTAGGCATCTTTCAGAAATTGGCGATACGCCAAGTCCAGCATGGTGCGCTTGGCGGTCGAAATGGCGTCATAGTCCACTCGTCGACTCTCCCGCAACAACTGGAGCATGGCTTGGAACTCTGGAGCGTGGAACTGTCGCTGCGCCTCCTCCGACCCGAAAAATTCCGGCAGCCGCTCGAGATCGATATAGAGTTCATTCAGGTATAGCCGACTGTATGGCGCATAGGGACTCATGTTATAGGGTGCGGTATTCCGGAGGGCGTGCAGCGGATTGAGTCCGATGGCTCCAGCACCGAGTTCCTTTCCGCTCCACTCCACAATCCGGCTGAGATCGGTGAAATCGCCGCATCCCCAATTGCGATTGGAAGACAAGGAATAAAGCTGCAAAGCCAGCCCCCACAGGCGTTGGTTTGCCTCGATGGACGGTGGGACATAGCACTGCCCGGGGGCCACGATGACGCGCATCGTCCCCACTGTCCTCCCAACCAGGCCCTTAGCCCGTACCGTTAACGTGTAATATCCAAGCGAGAGGCCACAAGGGACGGGGATATCAAGACGCACATGCCGTCGACCATTAAGAAATCGGACCCCTAGAACGGAAAGTCCTGGCCCTGCGTGCCCTTCCTGCACCACGGCATTCGCCTCGTCGCGGATCTGCCACTCCACCACGACGGACTGTTCTGTCCCTTCTTCAACTGCGAGACAACAGGAGATGGGAGCCCCCATCTCCCCGCCACGCAGAATCCGCACCGGATCACAAGGGCGTTTCCAGGGCGCGTCATCCCATTCTCGTATCACCTGTGTCAGCGAGGCGGTCGAATCGACTGCAAAGCCCATGGCAGCGAGTAAAGCACGTCGGGTGTTATCAGAGGTGAGATGAAGATTCCCTGCGATGTCGTAATAGTCGGCCGCGATGCCGACACGTTCAGCAAGGGTGGCAAGAAGCGCCTGCTCAGTCTGGTCCTGCATGAGCGAGAGTCTGAGTGAAGACAACCGGCATGTCAAGCTATCCCATTGTTCTTACAGATGAATTCATCGTACCTGAAGAGCCAAGTGTGACGCGCGGGTCTTTATTCAGTTGTGCTTCTCGAAGTCACTACATTTACGGCCCGCTAGTCTGTTTAGTCAGCTCCGCTAGGGCCCAAGCTCATTCCAACTAGGTAAACTTCCAGAGGTAAGCCCACCTCGAAGGTGCAAAATATACAACTGAGAGACGAAGATGCATCCCTAAGGACTCACGAGTGGTAAAGGGAGAATCCGATGGCGAAATCAATTCGAACCTTGTTCATAGAGGCCACGATCCTGCTCTGCCTCATGTGTGCCGTAGACTCCCGGGCCGCCTCGTCGATCCCGGAAGAACCCGGTGAAGAATTTCTTGTCGAACAATCCTACGATACGATTGTTGGGCTCCTGTTTCGCGCATATTCTCTCCACCGCGATGGCGAAGTAGATTACCGCACCGCACGCCAGATCATGGGGGTGTCCTACGATGATCCGGCGTCTGCCGAATTGGATGTGGCTCCCTATCCTATTTTCTATTGGTACGATCCGAAACAGGATGGGCAGTGGGAAATGTGGATGGACCCGGATGGGGAGGGACGTCTCACCGATGCAGTTCGTTATAATGTGACCGAAGACCGGAAATAAATAGATCGTCCGCACCGTTGAGCCAGATGCTAGGGCCCGGCTATTCGAAGACCAGATCCTGTTACATCTGTTCACCACGGTTTTCCGCCTAATAGGAATTTGTCCCGTGCATGCGGTTTCTTCGCCCGATTCTGAAGTTCGATGACGATATCCCCATCGCTCTCAAGCCTGCTCTGGACAGCGCGCTTGTCGTCCCCGTCAATCTAACCCTCTAACATCGTGCCGTTTGCTCCGCTATTTTTATATGTAAAGGTCGCCATAGCTTTGCTTTTTGGAGGAAGGCAACAAGTCAGAGATCGGGATCTTTGTGATTTGTACAGCCGCTGCTTAGCATCTTTACGCCTGCAGTTTTTCCTATCCGTGTCATAACCTATTGAGATTCTTAAATTGGAGACCATCTGGTCGCTTTTCGATCTAAATTGGCCGTTCGAAACAAAATGGCATTCAGTGGTTCGCGAGAGGAACTGCGAGTGTATGGGTAAACATGGAGTCGAAGGTTGTTCATGACTGACGATCAACGCCTAGCTCAAGAATCAACGACCTCCCTTTGTGGTCCATCGGCGCGCATGGTAGCATTGGCAAGCGGATGCTCCCTCACAACAGACGATCGCCCTTCTCGCAACACGACTTGAGGAGGTCCCCATGTCGATGCATCCCAGGTCTACAACCCCTTTCCTGCTGGTAGCACTCCTGCTCGTACCTCCGGGGGCGCCGTCGGCAGAACTCCAAATTAGTCGCATCGAGATCACCGCCGACTACCGCTACACCGTTCATAAAACGGAGAACTCGGCTGATGCGAAGAGTCTGGCCTGTCGCGAGGCCTGGCGACTTGCCGTGGTGAACTCACCGCTTTATCGGGAGCGGACCGGTTCGGTGATCGATTCGCCGCTTCTGCGCGATCTCGCCTACACCCTCGCCACAGACCATGTGCAAGACCAGCAGATCGTCGAGCAAACTGAACGCGGACGCACCGTATCCTGCCGCGTGCATGGATTTCTCCCGATAGAAGAGAGTACGCGTGTGATTCAGACGCAGTTGGCAGGCGGAACACCGTCGATCGAATGGCTCGATCAGAACCGCGCGCTGCGCATTCTTAAAGTGAGGGAGGAAGGCAGCGGCACGATCGCCGTTCAGTATCAAGCCTTGAAACGATTGGACTGGCTGGGCACCCATTACCAGGGCGGGCTGAGAGAATCGGCGGATATCATGATCGACTTTTACGACGACCAGGGGTTTTTAATTCGCAATGACCGTTTTCCCGCCCGCCGCACTGCAGAGGGAGACGATGTCATGTACCCCGGTGAGTCGGCCGTTCTCAGATTCCCAAAACCGGCGGCAACTAAAAGCTATCGAGTGTGGCTGGTGAAATAGTCTCACATATGGGATAGACATGCGGCCAGTTTAAGTGTCTTAAGTCCCCATCGATCAGGCTCTGCTTCGCGATCGACC